>JANQOD010000085.1 GCA_028289745.1 Allomuricauda sp.
AGCGGGTTCCGTGAAATCAAACGGAACCAAAATTTTGCTAATGCTGCTCATACCTATGAAATTTAAATGGGTTATAATTCAATTTCGGTTCAAAAGTAACCTTGGGGCTTATTCCAAAACATGACAGAAGTCAGTTTTGACATTTTCTTCATGAAAAAATGCCGGTTTTTTGAAGAATGATATTTGTCATTCTTTTAGGATTTCTTTGAGGGGAACTTGCGCCCGATTTCAACCTATCTAGGTATGATCCACGCTAAAATGCATCTGTTCAAAACTTGGTTTTTTGTCGGATTGGCCTTAGTGGGCACAGCAAGCAAATCATTCACGCAAGAACACCCCAAAGATGCCACAGGAACATGGATGGAGATGTTCGGCGAGAATGCCATATCAAAAAAATGGAGCATTCCCGTAGCCGGTGTTCTCAGACAATATGATTTGGCACAAGAAACAGAATTTGCTTTTTTGAGAACCGGTATTACCTATAAAATGAATGATAGGTTTGAAACTACTTTCGGAACTGCCTATCTAGATACCCAACCCTTTGGGCATGACGATTCGGAAACCCTTAATACCCAGTTTTGGCTATATGAAGAATTTGTTATCAAAAACCCATCGGCTTGGGTACAACGTTTTCGATTTGAACATCGATGGATCAGCACTAACGAGAACCATTTTTTGAACAATAGGCTCAGATACCGCTTACGATACAAAAAATCAATTTCCGATAACCTTTATCTGAAATGTTCTGACGAGCCTTTTTTTGATTTTGACGAGGCCGCTATCAACCAAAATCGATTTTATCTCGGACTGGGAAGAAAAATCACCTCAGATGTTTCTTTTGAGGTCGGTTATATGAAAAACCACGTCGGTAAGCACAATTACGACCGAGTTCGTATGATGTTATTGTTCAAGACCAGATTTTTTGAAAACTCTATAAATGATTTGACACAAGCCCATAAATTATCAATGTCGCAATAAAAAGTCGTAAAAATTCAAAAATTGACAAATATCATGTTTTAAGCGAGTCAAGGGAAGTACTTTTATTGCTATAAATAACATTCGTCATGAAATCTAAAAAAAATCCAAATGCGGATATCGGCAGAAATAGCAGCCTCTATTTTATGGTCGGATTGACCGTAGTACTTTTCACAGTATGGCAGCTATTAGAGTACAAGACCTATGAAACCGAGAACGAATTCGTTCAAGTGTTAGAAGTAGCAGACAACATCGATGAAGATGTACCTGTAACCGAACAGATCAGAACCGCTCCACCCCCACCGCCGCCCAGTGCACCTGCGGTAATAGAAGTGGTAGAAGATGAGCTAGAGATAGAAGAAACAGTCATCGAAAGCACTGAGAGTAGCCAAGACACCGAAATTGCCGAGGCCATTGCCGTTGACGACGTAAATGTAGGTGAGGAAGAAGAAGATATTTCGGTACCTTTTGCCATTATTGAAAATGCCCCCGTATTTCCGGGTTGTGAAGATTTTGGATCAGAAGCCGAACGCAAGGCCTGTTTCAATCAAAAAATGTTAGCGCACATAAGAAACAACTTTGAATACCCGAAAACTGCTCTTGAACTGGGCATAACGGGTAGGGTATTTGTAAAATTTGATATCGATTCAAAAGGCCGTGTATCAAATATTCTGAAAAGAGGTCCGGATAGACTATTGGAAGATGAAGCTGCCAGGATAATAGCCCTGCTGCCCCAAATGAAGCCTGGGCAACAACGTGGCAGAGCTACAAAGGTCACTTACAGTATACCCATCAATTTTGTAGTGCAGTAGTGTAGACAAGAATAGTGCTGCAGTACAAAGAAAAACCGAACTTATAGTTGTTATAAGTTCGGTTTTTCTTTGTTCGTTATTTTCATGAATACCACTTTTCGTCGATATATTCCTTTTCTTTTGAATTTCTTTCCCTACTTCTGATGATCAAATGCTCTTTGTCAAAAAACCGTGCTCGGTAACCCAATAAGTGAAAAACAGGTTTGGCCATAAAACGGGCCACTTTTCGATCCACCATCAAAGCAGACTTTTCTTTATCTATCCATTTTAGACCGGGCAATAAGGTCAACACATGGTCAGCGTGAATTTTTCGCAACCATTTCGACAACCAAAGAAAGAATCGTGGAATCTCACGAATGAAATAAAAGCCCTCACTTCCCTTCTTTTGGTACAGTGGCATGAACAATTGCCTTGGCTTGGTCGTCTTGATCACCCCTTGCCCATTTATCGCCAAAGGCTTGTCTTTAGGAACTTTTTGAAAATTCACAAAGCCGGGAAGCATGTTAAAATGGTCTTGTGGGCCAATCTTATGTTGGTAATAGATCTCATAAAAAGTGTGGGGCTCTTTACATGAGTTGGCGACCTTATCTTTCAATAATGCCAGAGAAGTTTCATCAACGCTTACGACCCCTATCAAAGCAAGGGTGTAATTGATAAAATCAATGCTCTTCTCAATGGCCATGGTATGGTCGTGCTGGCCACTTTCATAACCGAACGACACGTAACCCAGTTCGTTGATATAGCTCAGCATTGCACCCGTTAGGTATTCTTCAATGCCCAAAATGGTGGGCAACGGATAATTAGATACAAATTTTCGGTTCAACAGACTGTCGTTCACCACTATAAAAGGATCTGTTTCGCCCGAAGTGGTGTGTATATCGATGAAATAATAGGGTGGCCGGGTCGTTTTGAAAAGCTGGTTCAAAAGCTCCATCAATTGCTGCATCTCTTTGGCATCATCACTTTCAAGTGAATTTTTGTCGCCCAATTGCGCAATTCGTTCGGGTTTCCAGATTCGATTCAGGTCTTCTTGGTGAAAGCGAACACTTTTTTGAAGGGCCGAAAGATTTCCGGCAACAGCAAAAAATTCGCCTTTGATGGCGATATTCTTTGATCGTAATTGTTGCAACACCTCATCAAGGGCGAAAATCCCCGCTGGTTCGTTGCCGTGTATCCCTCCAAAGAAAATAACCGTAGGGCCCGGTTCTTTCCCTTTAAGATGGCCGAAAAGCCTATTGACTTCTAGTGTGCTGCCCAAGGCCTTGCTATAGACTTCAGGCATGATCAAATATCTTTTCTACTTATGATTCCTACCAAGGTGTTATCTAAAACCACCGGCAAGCAGCCGATTTCATGTTTGCCAAACAATGTTCTGGCAGATCCAATCTCCATTTCCGGCGAAGCGGTCATTACTTCTTTTATCATGATTTCGGAAACTTTCGTATTGTTAAACTCTGTTGTGGCGACCAAAGATTGCAAATAATCCCAAGTCAGTAGCCCTGATAAATCTCCCTGATCGTTCTCTACCGGAATATGGTGTATGCCATTCCATTGCATGATAGCTTGTGCCATACTGACAAGGTCATCTTCGTGCATTTTGAAAAGATGGGTGGTCATGATTTCCTTCACAAGTTTGGGCTTTCGTTTAATATTTTCCAAATTTACATGTTCCCATCGATGTATCGGTAAATTTTGGGATTGATTCTCTACCATTTTTTTGGTGAGCAGCACCAAGGCCTTATCTGTTTTGAACCGCTGTTTCAATGTTCTTATGTTGGCTACCTGCCACTGTTCTCCGGTCATTCCCTTTGTACGTCCCTCAATGATTCCCAGCAAACGTTCGATATCATCTTCATCGACACCACACTTATGGAGCCCTGTGTAGGCAATGGGCAAGAGTTTGTTCAATATCAATTTTTTGGCACTATATAGTTCACCGCACCACAAAAAAACGGTTTCCTTGCCAGAACGTGCCGCCTTTATGAAGTTGGTCTTGGCCGATTTGAAATCCATCTGTGATGGCATGTCATCAAAAATTTTTGGGCGTCCTTTCATCAAACCGACCCAAAAAGCAAAGTTCGCTATCTCATCAATGACCGAGGGACCGGAAGGAATATATCTATTCTCTATTCTAAGATGGGGTTTGCCGTTCCCTACACCATAACAAGGGCGATTCCAACGGTATATGGTGCCATTGTGCAGGCATAATGCGGGCAACTTTGAAATTTCTCCCTTTTTGAACATTTGAAGAGAGCTTTCCGTTATTGGCTTGGTCAACAATATACGGTGCTTTGAAATGTCTTTTTTAAAGATTTCGGCTACCGACCGCTCTTCCCAATGATCTCCGAAACCCACTCGTGGCGTTTGGTTGCGCAGGGCGTATGCCGTTCTTCTTGTGTCAAGACTCTGTTGGAACAATGCAATACGCGTTTCCTTCCACAATTCCCTCCCCATGAGCATCGGGGAGTTACAGCATACCGAAAGTACGGGCCCCGCTATCGCCTGCGCCCAGTTATAACTTGATATATAATCATGTGAGGGTACTTGTAGGTGCAGTTGAAAACTGGTATTACAAGCCTCGAACATCACAGAATCGTGCTTTAGGTACAGCTCATCGACACCCCGTATTTTCAAGTTGAAATCGTCGCCCTTATAGGCCTTGAGCATTTCATTCAAAGCAAAATATCTAGGTATTGGGGTCAAATAATCCAGCCCCACCTCTTTTTTGCCGATCGTGGGCAAAATACCTGCCAATAATAGATGGGCCTTGTGTTTTTTTGCCTGATCATCGGCTTTTTGCAGTAGCTCCCGTAATTGGCTCTCAATGAGTGAAAAACAGTTGTTCTTTAGTTCAAACGGGTCTAGGTTGATCTCGATGTTATAGCTCGCCAGTTCAGTGGTAAAATGGGGGTCGTCGATTTCATTCAACAACTGGAGGTTAATGCCGTAGGGGCGGTAGTTTTTATCGATGAGGCAAAGCTCTTGTTCCGCTCCGATGCGAACGATATCATCTTCAAACATTTTATTTTGCAAAAGCAGCTCAAGGGTTTCTACATCATCGATCAAATGCTGTACAAAAGCCATTCTTTCTTCAGCATCTTTCGTATTTGAAGTGATCATTTCGCCCATATACCTATAACTTGACGAACAAATCTAGATATCGAAATCGATTGAAAACATGACATTTGTCAGGCAAAACCCGAAGAGTGCCCGTTCGAATGATAATTGTCATGTTTTTTCGGACCGGGGAAAACTAATTTTGATTTATAAGTCAGATGTATGTGCGACCTTACCCATAAGTACAATGTTCCTGGGCCCAGATATACCAGTTACCCCACGGTGCCCTATTGGGACAGTGGTTCTTTTTCAGGAAAACGTTGGAAAGAAAGCATTAAGCACAGCTATCAAGAAAGCAGGCACGAAGGGATAAGTGTGTACATTCACCTCCCTTTTTGTGAAAGCATGTGCACTTTCTGTGGATGCTACAAGCGCATTACCAAAAGGCATGAAGTAGAAAGCCCTTACATAAGCGCAGTTTTGAAAGAATGGTCGCTGTACCAAGAATTGTTGGGCGAACGACCCATTGTCAAAGAATTGCACCTGGGCGGCGGTACCCCGACCTTTTTCTCACCCGAAAACCTCAAAAAGCTTATCGATGGCATTTTTCCCTCGGCCCGTAGGGCCAAAGCTGCAGAATTGAGCTTTGAGGGCCACCCAAACAGTACGACCAAGGCCCACCTACAGACTTTGTATGGGGCCGGGTTCAGAAGGGTCTGCTTCGGGGTGCAAGATTACAATGAAAAAGTACAGCACGCGATACACCGGGTACAGCCCTTTGAAAATGTAGCACGCGTTACCCGCTGGGCCCGTGAAATCGGATATACGTCTGTCGGACACGATATCATTTACGGACTTCCATTTCAGACCTTTGGTGATGTCGACCACACGATTGACAAAACCAATGAACTTAGACCCGACCGTTTGGCATTTTATAGTTATGCCCATGTGCCATGGCAAAAAGGAAACGGTCAACGCGGATACCGCGATGAAGACCTACCCACGGCAGAAGATAAGAAACTGCAATATGAACTGGGCAAAAAAAGGTTGACCGACCTAGGGTACAAAGACATTGGCATGGATCATTTCGCGCTGCCCACTGATGCCCTGTACCAAGCTGTAGAAAATGGTACTTTGCATCGCAATTTCATGGGCTATACCCCTTCAAAAACGCAACTAATGATCGGTCTCGGAGCATCGAGTATCAGTGATAGTTGGTATGCTTTTGCCCAAAACGTAAAAAGTATCGAAGAGTACCGGCATCTGGTCGAGAAAGGTATCATACCCGTTTACAGGGGCCACTTGCTAAATGAAGAAGACCTTCTGATACGCCAACATATACTGAACCTCATGTGCCGATTTGAAACCCGTTGGCAAATGGGCAAGGGCAATAACATAAATTTTCAGAACGTTATAGATAACCTGAGAGAGCTAGAAGACGATAAATTGGTCGAAATCTGCTCTGATTACATAAAAGTGACCGAAAAAGGTAGGCCGTTCATTAGAAATATAAGTATGGCCTTTGACCTAAAGTTGCATAGAAAGCAACCCGAGACACAATTGTTCTCAATGACCGTTTAACAGGCTGCCAAGGCAGACCAAAAAAGAAGACCCATGAAAAATATTATTGTCCCAGTCGATTTTTCAGAACAATCAGAAAAGGCCCTCAAAGTGGCTGCAAGCCTATCAGAAAAGCACAAAGCCACCCTTTTTGTACTGCACATGTTAGAGCTTTCACCCGCAATCATGGCCAATACCGAATATATGCCCCCCGAGCATGTGGTTCATCTTATGAAGCTGAACGAAAAGCGGTTTGGTGATTTTTTGGACAAGCCCTATCTCAAAAACATCACTATCACCCCTATCATCAAACACTATAAAGTGTTCAGCGAGGTAAACGATGTGGCTGAAAAACATGATGCCGATTTGATTGTTATGGGGTCTCATGGTGTTGACGGGCTCGAAGAGATCTTTATCGGATCGAACACCGAAAGAGTGGTCAGGAGTTCCGAAATTCCGGTGTTGGTCATCAAAGGTGACATTTCAGATTTCAAGGTGGATAGATTTGTTTTTGCCTGTGATTTCAAGGAAGAAAATATAGCATCTGTGAAGAAAGCTTCAGATTTTGCGAAGAAACTCGGCACAGAACTCAAATTGGTGTACATCAACACCCCGGCCGATGCCTTTTTGAGCCATGAAGATTCCTATAAGCGCATCTCAAAGTTCTTGAACATCGCCCAATTGGGATTGGAAGTGGACATTTACAATGATTACACCGTCGAAAAAGGCATCTTAAACTATGCCGAGAGCAATGCCGCTGACCTTATTGGTATTCCGACACATGGCAGAAAAGGGCTATCGCACTTCTTTATGGGAAGCCTTGGTGAAGATATTGTCAACCACAGTAAATTACCGGTGGTCACTTTCAAAATATAAGGCTGTTAGAGAGTGATTGGCTTTATGATTTGATGATTAGTGTATTGATAAAGGGAGATTTGGTTGACATCTCCCTTTTTCTTTGCCCCACTAAAGGGGCAAAAAAGAAATGCCTTTCTGAACATCTTCGATCAGTTGGCCCACCGTCGTCTCTCGAATACTGGTTATAAAATTCGATTTGGTCTTACCGACCATATCATGTAAGGGACAAGGATAGTCTTCGTCGCACCTTTCCAAACTGAGCACGCATGACGTCAATCTGTTCTCACCGTCAATGATCGACACGATCTTGAAAAGTGGCGTATCTCTGTTCTCATCGGTAAGATAGAAGCCCCCATTGGGCCCTTTGGCTGAAGAAACCACATCATGCCGTGAAAGTTCTTGAAGCAGCTTTGAGGTATAGGCCATGGGAATATCGGTCGCTTCGCTGATATTGTTCGCCCTGATTCGTTGATCTCCAGTAGAGTTTACCCCTAAATAAAGTACTGCTTTAATGGCATATTTGACAGAGTTCGAGAACATAGACCGATTTTTTCTTCAAATATAAAAATTAAAAGACTTATTTATCCGAAATATGATTGATATCATGTTTTCATCGATTTGTTGCCCCTAAATTTGTCGGCATGAAAAGTTATGTGGTCTTATTGGTAACCGCGATAATGCTCATAAAACCTTTATGGCCCATTGCAGAATACATTGCCAATTACGACTACATCACAAATGTGCTGTGTGAGAACAGAGACAAGCCACAATTGCAATGTAACGGAAAATGCTACCTTTCCAAACAATTGGCCAAAGAAGCCGAACAGAATGATAAAAACCCTTTCGGCGAACGACTTTTCAGTGAACTATTGCAAACCGTTTTCTTCGAACCCATTTCTGATATCAACCTAAAAGCACTGCTCTTTGAAAGGGAAGAGAACAATTTTGATACTCCCTTAAACTTGGTTCAAAAGCTTCTGGGCACCGATATCGCAGAACCACCAGAATTAGGTTAATTCTTAACATACATGGGAGCATTCACTAGAGGTAAACCCTGCAAATGGTGATGGCCCATATTCTCAAACTGTTGAATTAATCTAAAACTGAAATCATGAGAATCCATAATGGCACAAGGGGCTACCTTGTGGCACTGCCATTTCACACAAAAAGACTATACTTATTTCTTGCATCTATCTTACTGCTGACATGGGCAAATCTGCATGGTCAAGAAATAAAAGTGGAAATACCTTCTGATTCTGTCTTGGCCATAACCCTGAAAGAGGTCATTGTGATCTCTTCATTTAATAGGGCACTTGAGCACAAGACCCAACACAAACCGCTCTCAACATTGGACGCCTATCTTGAGTCATCGAGTAAGCTGAACATGGTAAAGCGAGGAGGCTATGCCTGGGAACCAATGATGAACGATATGAGCTCTGAACGTCTCTCGGTCACCATTGATGGCATGCGCATTTTTGGGGCCTGTACCGACAAAATGGATCCCATAACCTCATATGTCGATGTATCGAACCTATCAGATGTACATATTGCCTCAGGACAACATGGGGCCGAGCATGGAGCGGTCATTGGTGGAGCCATCGATTTAAAGGTCGAAAAAAGTGATTTTCTTCCCAAAGAATGGAATGGATCTGTTGAAACGGGTGGTGAGACCAATAACAATGCACAAATTGTAGGTGCCGAACTCAACTATTCTGATGAGCGCTTTTATATTGACAGCGACATCATTTATCGCAAGGCCGACAATTATGTGGCAGGTGGTGGCGAAGAAGTGGCTTTCTCGCAGTTTGAAAAATATAATTTTTCGGCCAATGCCGGTTATAAGGTCAACAAAGGGCAAAAACTGACGGCCACCTTCATTTTCGATGAAGCCCGTGATGTAGGATATCCGGCATTGCCTATGGATGTTTCTTTGGCACGTGCATTTATCGGCTCAATCGGTTGGTCGCAACAAAAATTCTTGGGAGATTGGACAAATTGGGAAACCAAGCTCTATGCCAATACCATCACCCACATTATGGACGATAGCCAAAGACCAGATGTACCCATTCGAATGGATATGCCAGGTTGGAGCGACACCTATGGCTATTATTCACAAGCAAGGTTGAAATTGGGCCAACATCGTTTATTGGCAAAACTTGACGGTTTCTATAACCGCTCACTTGCCGAAATGACCATGTACCCTAACAACTCAGATGAACGTGAGATGTTTATGTTGACCTGGCCAGATGTTCGCACCTTAAACTCAGGCCTATATGCTGAAGATATGATCAATTTCGCCAACAGTAGCCTTAGATTGTCGGCACGTTTGGCGGTACAGGGTTTCAATGTGGCTGACGAATTCGGACTCAACAGCTTGAGAATCTTTTATCCTGAAATGGCCCAGCGTCAGACCCGTCTGCTGAAAAGTGTATCGACCCAATACCAAAAAGAGTTTGAGAAGATTCAGCTCAGTACTGGAATATCATACGGTGAAAGGGCCCCATCGGTTTCAGAGGGTTTTGGGTTTTACCTGTTCAACAGTTTTGACAACCATGACTATATCGGTGATCCCGATCTGCAAAATGAAAAGGCCCTAGAGGTGAATGCAAAAATCTCGGTACCCCTTAAAAAAGTAAAGCTCGGTTTTGAGGGCAATTATTTTCATACGATGGACTATATCATAGGAGAGATCGATCCTACGTTAAGTGTCATGACCATTGGCGCCGAAGGGGTAAAAGTTTATCGAAACCTTGAATATGCAGATCTATACAATCTTACGCTTGACGCTGAATATGAAATAATTCCGGCGTTGAAGGCAACAGGCTTGATCTCATATCATAGGGGCACTGACCAAGATGGAAGAAACCTACCGTTTATCAGTCCATTGGCCTATAATGTGCTGGTGCAGTACGCAAAGAACGGCTTCTCGGGTTCTGTCACCATGCGCGGAGCAGCAGAACAGGTGCACTTCAACCCAGAGTTTGGAGAGGACCAAACAGCTGCCTACACTGTTTTTTCATTCTCGCTGGGCAAAAGATTTTCTATCGGAAATGACAACCTATTTGCAAAGGCAGGGGTCGAGAATGTTTTTGATGAATTCTATTCGACCTATACCGATTGGAACAATATTCCACGAATGGGCAGAAACCTGTTCATGACCCTCTCTTACGCTTTCAACTAAATCGAATATCAAATCAAAATTTAAATCTTAATAAAATGAAAATCATAAAATCAGTTTTTACAATACTCGTTTTCTCACTAACCTTTGTTGCATGTACCGATGACGGTAACGACCCCATCATTGCGGTAGAAGAAAACCCATTGGCCGATTACAATAAACTCACCAGTTTTTCAGCCAATGACCATACCATCGAAATCTATTCTGAGCAGAATTCCTACACCATTGGCTACAACGAACTGTTCTTTAGAATAAAGGATAATGTCGACGAGCAGTACCTAAAGGATGTACAAGTCTCATTGATGCCCATGATGCATATGGTGAGCATGCAACATTCATGTCCCAAGTCAGAAATCTCAAAAACCGAAGATGCTTCGGTATATAAGGGTTTTGTGGTTTTTCAAATGCCGGGCAATGCCGATGAATATTGGGAGGTCACCTTAGAGTATGAAACTGGCGGCCAAAACTATGCGGCCACTGAGCGTATCTCCGTTGTCACCCCAAGCGATAATAAAAAACGTGTCAATGTGTTTACCGGAAGTGACGAAAAACGCTATGTCTTGGCCATGATGCCCATGTCTCCCGAAGTAAAAGTGAACGATTTTTCGGCTATGCTGTTCAAGATGGAAAACATGATGAGTTTCCCCGTGGTAGAAGATTATAAAGTAATGATAGATCCGCGAATGCCCGGCATGGGCAACCATGGTTCGCCCAACAATGAAGATTTGACGTTTGATTCCAATAATAGTATGTACAACGGAAAACTATCATTGACCATGACCGGGTATTGGAAAATCAATCTCATGGTCGAGAACGAAATGGGCGAAGTGTTGAAAGGTGAAGAAGTGACAGAAGAAAATGAAAGTAGCTCACTGTTCTTCGAAATCGAGTTTTAGTGCCCCCATAACATTATTTTCATATTGTTTATTCTATGAGGCCATCGGTTTGCAAACTGATGGCCTTTTCACTCAGATTGACATAAGATTACATTTCGACATGGTGTCCAGTACGGGTCAAAAAAAATTAATGTACTGTTAATCAATTTCTTAATTCAGAAAAGCAGCTTCAAAACAATCGGTACAGGATTAAAAGACTTTTTTGTCTGAAATATGACGATTATCATATTTTATACTCTTCTCTCCCCTTACTTTTGAGGCACAAATCCAAAAACAACATCCAATGAAAATAGGCAGCAAGAGCATAATTCTATTGTTCTCTTTTCTGATGATAGCCTGTGGAGGAAAACAAGAAAAGAAAGAAGAAGGTTTTAGTGTGGAACGAAAAAAAACGACGACCGAAAAAACCGCTGAGACAAATACAACGGAAACCGTCAAACCTTCAGAGCGCATTGATTTGACCAACAAAGGCGTAGGCCCCATCAAGTCGATAACGATCGATGACGAAATTGACCAGGCAATGGTCGCCCAAGGTGAAGAGGTATACAACCAAATGTGTTTGGCTTGCCACAGGGTTGGCAAAAAGTTCATAGGCCCCGCACCCAATGGCATTCTTGAAAGAAGAACCCCTGAATGGGTCATGAACATGATCTTGGTTCCTGAAAAAATGGTAAAAGAAGATCCATTGGCAAAAGAGCTCTTGCTTGAATTCAACGGATCGCCCATGGCCAACCAAAGCCTTACCGAAGAGCAGGCCCGTGCCATATTGGAATACTTTAGAACTTTAAAATAGATGATATGAAGACAACAGCCAATCTCAAACTTTTGATTGGTTCATTTTGCATGCTGATGTTGTTTTTCAGTTGCAAAAATGAAGCCAAGACACAAACTGCTACCGATGGTGCTGGACAGACAGAAGCCAAGGAAACAAAAAAACAAGGACAGGCCTTCATCAAAGATGATGTTTCACGACCCAATGTCTTGCAAATAGCGATCGGGTCTGAAGACCACTCTACCCTTGTGGCCGCGGTTCAGGCCGCAGATCTTGAAAATGCACTCGTGAATGCGGGGCCCCTGATGGTTTTCGCTCCGACAAATGGCGCTTTTGAAGCCCTTCCCGAAGGTACTGTGGAAAATTTGCTGAAACCAGAGAACAAAAATGCCCTTGCCAACATTCTGAAACACCACGTCACCCCAGGAAATTATAGCAAAGACTTCTTGAAAAAGTTCAAAAAGTTGGGGCAGGCCAACAACCAAGATGTAATGATAGAGGTAAAAGGTGATGATGTCTATGTCGGAGGGGCAAAGATCATTGCCAGCGTTTCTGCAGGCAATGGCATTGTACATGTGGTCGACAAGGTAATATTGCCACCATCAGATGAGTAAAACCGATTTAAACGATAAACAATAAAAAATGATGAAAAAACTAAAATATCCAATTGTGATGTCGCTCGCCCTTGCTTTTATTTTCATTGGCTGCGGCGATCAGCGAAACAGTTCTAACGGAGCGTTGACCTCCGATGTGGCCGATAGGGTATATGTGGCCCCCGGTGAACATGATGAGTATTATGCGTTTATCTCTGGAGGGTTCAGTGGACAACTTTCAGTTTACGGACTTCCCTCAGGAAGACTGTTCAAAGTAATTCCCGTGTTTTCACAAGATGCAGAAAAGGCATGGGGCTACAACGAAGAGACCAAACCCATGCTCAACACCTCACATGGATTCGTACCTTGGGACGATTCACACCACCCAGACATCTCTCAGACCAATGGCGAACTCGATGGTCGCTGGGTATTCATCAACGGTAACAATACACCCCGTATCGCCAAGATAGATCTCAGTGTATTTGAAACGACCGAAATCATCGAAATACCCAACAGTGCGGGCAACCACAGTTCTGCCTTTGTGACCGAAAATACCGAATATGTGGTGGCAGGCACACGATTCTCGGTTCCCGTGCCCCAAAGAGATATGCCCATCAGCGAATACAAGGGTAACTTTAAGGGAGCTTTGACCTTTATAAGTGTCGATCCAGAAGATGGCGGCATGAACATCAAGTTTCAGTTGCTGATGCCCGGTTTTGATTACGATTTATCACACCCAGGAAGGGGCAATTCACACGGATGGTTTTTCTTCAGCACCTACAACACCGAAGAGGCCAGCACTTTGATGGAGGTAAATGCCTCACAGAACGATAAAGACTTCATCGCTGCCGTCAACTGGAAAAAAATCGAAGAGTATGTGAACAATGGTGGCGGTACCAAGATGCCTACGAATTATGCGCACAATGTATACGATGAAGAAACCCATACGGGCACCTCGACCATGAAAAAAGAAGTATTGATCGTCAACCCCTCTGAAGTACCCGATGCCGTATTCTTGTTACCGACCCCAAAATCGCCCCACGGTTGTGATGTAGACCCAACAGGTGAGTACATTGTGGGCTCAGGTAAACTGTCGGCCGACCTCACCGTACACTCTTTCACCAAAATGTTGGCGGCCATCGAGGGCAAAAAGTATGATGGCGATGCCTATGGCATTCCTATCTTGAAGTTTGAAGACGTATTGGCGGGCACGGTAAGCCAACCAGGTCTTGGCCCATTGCATACCGAGTTTGACGGTAAGGGCAATGCGTATACCACTTTCTTCATTTCATCAGAAGTGGTGAAATGGAAATTGGGCACTTGGGAAGTAGTCGATAGACAACCTTGCTTCTATTCAGTGGGCCACCTGATGATCCCCGGCGGCAATTCAAGAAAACCCTTTGGCAAATATGTGGTCGCCATGAACAAGATTACCAAAGACCGATACCTACCCACAGGGCCTGAGGTGACCCAATCGGCACAGCTTTATGACATCTCAGGTGAAAAAATGGAGCTGTTACTTGATTTTCCGACCGTTGGTGAACCCCACTATGCCGCAGGCATTGCTGCCGATATTGTTAAAGCCCGCTCTAAGAAAATCTTTGAGTTGAAGAACAACCACCATAAATACGGCATTCAATCAGATGCCGATGTACGGGTCGAAAGAAATGGCAAGGATGTACACATCTATATGTCAATGATTCGCAGCCACTTCAATCCTGACAATATTGAGGGGATCAAAGTGGGCGACAAAGTATATTTTCATGTCACCAATCTCGAGCAAGATTATGATGTGCCCCACGGGGTAAGTATGATCGGTGCCAATACTTCAGAATTGTTGATTATGCCCGGGCAGACCGAGACCTTTGTCTGGGAACCCAAGCAACCGGGCGTATGGCCATTCTATTGTACCGATTTCTGTTCGGCATTGCACCAAGAAATGCAGGGGTATGTAAGGGTATCCCCTGCCAACTCCAACATAGACCTTAGCTGGTCTTTGGGAGAATGATAGAATCGTAAAAGATTCTTTTCTCAAACTAAGGATGAAGCCGTCCGTCAATTGGCGGACGGCTTGCTTTTAAAGACTAAAAAAATAAAAATGAAGAAGTCACGTATT
>JANQOD010000088.1 GCA_028289745.1 Allomuricauda sp.
ATACCGAAGATGGCGCTTACAAGGCAATGGTTACTACAACTTCAGAAGTCGACGGAAAAACGACCCGAGAAGTTCGTGAGTTTACTGGGGCTACCAAGGCAGAAGTAAAAACCAAAGTAGAGGCTTACAATAAAGAGATCAAGATTGAATAGATAAGTGATTCAAATAATTCACAATTAAAAAACCACGCTGAAGAGCGTGGTTTTTTGTTTCTTCCCTTTCCTGAGCATGCAGGAATCTACATATGGAATGTTACTGTAATTTAAATGTGATGGGTATGGCAAAAGGTACCTTGACCGGGGTTCCACGTTGCTTACCTGGGATCATTTTCGGCAACTTTGAAATAATTCTTTTGGCCTCTCCTTCCAAAACCTCATGTGGTCCACGCAATTTGATGTCGCCGATACTGCCATCTTTTTGAATAGTAAATATGGCATTGACCCGCCCCTGCAGACCCATTTCTTGGGCCGGTTCAGGGTATTTGAAGTTCTTTCTAATGTGTTTTTGGATCATCTCTTGAAAACAGGCCCTTTTGTCTGTTGCATCTTCACAACCGGGGAATACGGGCACTTCTTCAATCACGATAAACGAAACTTCAGCGGACACATCAGGATCAAGTACATCAATATCGTCGATAGAAATGATTTCGGTGTTTTGGTCGGGCTCATTCGATTCAATCACGGTTTCGATGATATCTGTGTCGTCGGGTGCAATCTCAATGATAGGGGGTGCTTGAACCTTGGGTTTTGGCGGAGGGGGCAATTTCTGGAAGGTTATGGGAGGTATTTCTCCCATATCGGTATCAAAATCCGGATTTATGGGGCATGTAATGATATTGTCATATGTTTTCCATTCAATGGCCGTATAGCTCATCGATAGTACTGCGACCAACCCAATCATGAAGTAAAGCGTCAGGTTTTTTTCAAGGTTTGATTTTGGATTTTTCTTTAGTTTCATCTTTTCAATTTTTGGCCTTTAAAGGGCTTGTTGGTAATCAAGATGAAACTACTATGGAATCATGGGGCAAAAAACCAAGAATGAGTGAACGCGCCTTTTGGGTGAGTTAACGTTTTGAGATTTCTGTGAAGGCACAGATCAAACCGATGAAATTCCGTTTCAGGCAATATGATAAAAGGGTTGCCCGTTAAAACAACCCGTGGATCTCGGCATCTATTTTGTTGATGACTTCGCCCAGATCTTCTTGTTTATCGACAAAATTGAACTCATCGACATCAACTATCAATAATTTGCCCTTTTCGTAGGTGTTCACCCATGCCTCATAGCGTTCGTTCAAGCGACTCAGGTAATCTATGGAGATGCTATTTTCATATTCACGTCCCCTTTTGTGAATCTGATTTACAAGGTTAGGGATCGAACTGCGCAGATAAATCAACAGATCCGGGGGTTGTACCAAACTCTCCATCAGCTCAAAAAGGCTCTTGTAGTTGCTAAAATCACGATTGGTCATGAGGCCCATGGCGTGCAGGTTGGGGGCAAAGATGTGGGCATCTTCATAAATGGTACGGTCTTGGATTACGTTTTTGCCGCTTTCCCGTATTTTCAGAATTTGCCGATAACGACTGTTCAAAAAGTAAATCTGCAGATTGAAGCTCCATCGTTCCATTTGGGTATAAAAATCATCGAGATAGGGGTTATCGACCACATCTTCGAAATGGGCCTCCCATCTGTAGTGTTTGGCCAGTAAGGTGGTCAGGGTAGTCTTTCCAGCTCCAATATTTCCGGCAACTGCAATATGCATGGTGTATTTAGTTTTGTGGAAATCGCTATGGTTCCATTTTAAAATCGGGGGGTTGCAATATACAAACTCAAATGGGTTTACTGAAAAAATTAAGTTGAAATGCACAGTCGTTTTCATTATAAACAATTCAAAACAAAATTTTGTTTTCGTTGGTGAATATGTACTTTTGCCTTTCAAAACTGGAGGACAGATTTGACTGATTGCAACCTCATTAAAAAATGCTAAAAAGTGGTGTAAACTTCTTTGGGCTGTAGCGTCAAATCTTTCTGAAAAAATAGCATGCATGCCTTATCTCTTTACTTCTGAATCTGTGAGTGAGGGCCACCCCGATAAAGTGGCCGATCAAATCAGTGATGCCTTATTGGATTATTTTCTCGCTTTTGACCCCGATAGTAAGGTCGCTTGTGAAACATTGGTCACCACCGGACAAGTGGTTCTGGCCGGTGAGGTGAAAAGCAATACCTATTTAGATGTGCAGAACATTGCCCGTGATACCATTAACAAAATTGGATACACCAAGGGTGAATATCAGTTCAGCGGCGATTCTTGTGGGGTGATCTCGTTGATTCACGAGCAGTCACAAGAAATCAACCAAGGGGTCGACCGTGGGTCAAAAGAAGAGCAAGGTGCAGGTGATCAAGGCATGATGTTCGGCTATGCGACCAATGAAACCGAGAATTATATGCCATTGGCATTGGATGTTTCACATAAGATCCTTCAAACGTTGGCAGATTTAAGGAGGGATGGTAAAGAAATCACTTACCTAAGACCTGATGCGAAAGCACAGGTGACCATTGAGTACTCTGATGACAATGTACCACAGCGTATCGATACGATAGTGGTTTCAACGCAACACGATGAGTTTGATGCTGATGAGAAGATGTTGGCCCGTATCAAAAAGGATGTAATTGAGATCCTGATTCCCAAGGTTAAAGCGCAATTGCCCACATATGTACAAGAATTGTTCAATGACGATATTACCTACCACATCAACCCAACAGGAAAGTTTGTAATTGGAGGTCCGCACGGCGATACCGGACTTACAGGCAGAAAAATCATCATCGACACCTACGGCGGAAAAGGCGCCCATGGGGGTGGGGCATTCAGCGGTAAAGACCCGAGCAAAGTAGACCGAAGTGCCGCCTATGCCGCTCGCCATGCCGCAAAAAATTTGGTGGCGGCCGGTGTGGCCGATGAGATTATGGTACAGGTCAGCTATGCAATCGGAGTGGTAGAGCCCACATCTATTTTCGTCGATACCTTCGGTACATCGAAAATATCCCTTTCAGATGGCGGCATTGCCAAAAAGGTGGCAGAATTGTTTGATATGCGCCCTTTTGCCATTGAAGAACGGTTAAAACTCCGCAATCCGATATACCTCGAAACTGCGGCCTATGGTCATATGGGCAAAGAACCGAAGATTGTGGCCAAGGTCTTCGAATCACCCTATAACGGCCGTGTAGAAAAAGAGGTCGAGCTCTTTACATGGGAAAAACTGGATATGGTCGATGAAGTGAAAGCCGCTTTTGGCCTGTAGTCCCATCATTTATGTGAGAAAGCGGGAATCTGGATGTAAAAAGATTTCTTTCGTAGTTTTATGCACTTACTAAAACCTATCGAAATGAAATTGCGCTTTCATGTCTTCATTATGCTTTTTGTGTCTTTTGCAGTCGTTGTTTCCTGCAAAAAAGTGACCAAAACAACGCTTACAGAAGAAAACTATGTTGCGAACCATTACCATAAACAAGAAGTTGATATTGAGATGCGCGATGGGGTAAAATTGCATACCACGATTTATACCCCGAAAGATACTTCAAAAGAATATCCGATCTTGATGCAACGAACGCCCTATAGCTCTCGACCCTACGGCGAGGGGCAATTCAGAAAGCAGATCGGCCCTAATGTCAATATGATGAAAGAGGGTTATATCGTGGTATACCAAGATGTTCGGGGCCGTTGGTTGAGCGAGGGCCATTATGAGAATATGCGGGCCTACATTCCTGAAAAAACCTCTGACGATCAGATTGATGAAAGCTCTGACACCTATGATACCATTGAGTGGCTGATCAACAATGTAGGGAACAACAATGGCAAAGTGGGTCTATGGGGCATTTCGTACCCGGGCTTATATGCTACTTACGGTACGATCGATCCGCATCCAGCATTGAAGGCATCATTGCCGCAAGCATGTATAGGTGATTTCTTTTTTGACGATTTTCATCATAATGGGGCCTATCTGTTGAGCTATTTTAGAATTACTTCACTATTTGGCACACCTAGGCCCAAAGGTGACAGCCCCATTGATACGACTTGGTATACCTTGCCCGATATCGGTACCGAAGACCAATATCAATTTTTTCTGGATGCGGGACCATTGGAAAACCTTAATTCTTTCTTTGAATATGACATTAGGGATGAACCCAGTTTGGCCCCAGACGGGATGACCGATGATTTTTTCTGGAATGAACTCAAAGAGCACCCCAATTACGATGAATTATGGCAAAGTCGTGGCTTGATCCAACATCTTGACAAGACCAAATCGCATGTGGCCACGATGATCGTGGGGGGTTGGTTCGATGCAGAAGATTTATACGGTCCCTTGGAAACCTATAAGAACATTGAAAAGTACAACGAGGGAGCTTACAACACCATGGTTTTTGGTCCTTGGGACCATGGTCGTTGGGCGAGGCGCAATGGGCGCAGCTTGGTGGGCAACTATTATTTTGGCGATTCCATTTCAGAGTTTTACCAAGATAAGATAGAGACCAAGTTCTTTCACCACTTCTTAAAAGGGAAAGGCGATGGCAAAACCGGACTCCCCGAGGCCTATGTATTTGATTCGGGAAAAAAAGAATGGGCAACCTATGATTCTTGGCCTCCAGACGAAGTACAGAAACAAACCATGTTTCTTTCGGAAGGCCAGACATTGACTTCAGAACAAAAAGATAGGTCAGCGATTAAATTTATCAGTGATGTCAAAAAACCGGTACCCTATTCTGAAGATGTGAAAACCGTGTTCACACCCAGAAAATACATGACCGATGACCAACGTTTTGCGGCGCGCCGTTCTGATGTGCTGGTGTTCGAGACCGATGTTTTGGAAGAAGATCTGACCTTGGCAGGACCGATATTGGCGAATTTGAAAGTCGCAACGACGGGTACCGCAGCTGACTGGATCGTAAAAATCATCGATGTACACCCACCTGAGGTCGAGACCAATGAAGAGATGCAAGACCATTTAAAAATGAGCAATTATCATCTTATGGTCAGAAGTGAAGTATTGAGAGGTCGTTTTCGAAATAGTTTTTCAGATCCCGAACCTTTTGTGCCCAACCAAAAAACAGACGTCAATATCAAATTGCAAGATATGTTTCACACCTTCAAAAAGGGCCACAAACTGCAAGTACAGGTGCAGAGCACATGGTTTCCATTGATCGACCTGAATCCACAGACATACGTTGAAAATATTTTTAAAGCTGGGGAAGACGACTTTAAAACCCAGACCCATACAGTGTTTACAGATTCTAGTTTAGAGTTTTCAGTCTTGCCCAAATAGGCTGACGATATGTGAAATTTTCCCAAATCATTAGGATTTTAGAAAATTCTGCACTTATATTTGTGGCTCGAAGTTCAAACACGTATTGAATAGTTATCAAGAAAGGTGGAGGGAATAGACCCTATGAAGCCTTAGCAACCCTCTGCTCTTTGCGGAGAAGGTGCTACATTCTATCCTTGTCCTGCCCCGATGGTTATCGGGAGTTTCAGGATCGCTCGGCAAATAAAACCGTGCAAGAGAAAGGAAAAGATAGCAACCATCGAATTACCTCGATATTTCTTTCTTGTAACTTTTTGATTAGGTCATTCCGCCAAAGCGAAATGATCATTGTGTTTTTAATTTAATCGTTAACCTAAAAAATTAAAATCATGAGCGATCAAAAATTTTCTACCAACGCCCTGCACGCTGGGCACGATGTGACCACCAATGCAGGTACCCGGGCAGTGCCCATTTACCAGAGCACGGCCTATGTGTTCAACAACGCCGACCATGCCGCAAATCTTTTTTCACTGGCTGAGTTTGGCAACATTTACACCCGTATCAACAACCCGACCAACGACATTCTCGAACAACGCTTGGCCGCTTTGGAGGGCGGAATCGCCTCGGTGGTCACCGCTTCAGGTACCGCCGCCTTGAACACTACGTTGTTGGTGCTCTTAAAGGCTGGCGACCATATTGTGGCTTCCAATAGTTTGTACGGGGGTACTTACAATCTGTTGAATGTGACCTTGCCGAGGTTGGGCATCACCACGACCTTTGTGGATCCGACCAGTCCCTCGAATTTTGAAAATGCTGTACAAGAGAACACCCGTGCCTTTTTTGTAGAGTCGGTGGGCAATCCGAAACTTGATGTTTTAGATTTAAAGGCGATTTCATCGGAAGCCAAAAAAGCAAAAGTGCCTTTTATTGTCGACAATACCGTGGCCACCCCAGCTTTGTTGAACCCGATAGCGCACGGGGCGAACATTGTCATTCATTCCTTGACCAAATACATCAATGGCAACGGTACCGCTTTGGGCGGTGCGATCATCGATGCGGGCACTTTTGATTGGGCAAACGGTAGGTTTCCAGAATTCACTGAACCTTCCCCAGGTTATCACGGTCTGGTCTACCATGAGGCATTGGGCCCCGCGGCCTTTATCGCCAAAGTTCGAATAGAAGGGTTGCGCGACCATGGTGCAGCGTTGAGTCCGTTTAATGCATTTCAGATCATTCAGGGATTGGAAACGCTGGAAGTGCGTATAAAAAAGCACAGTGAAAATGCCCTGGCCTTGGCGCAATGGCTTGAACAGCGCAATGAGGTAGCTTGGGTCAACTATCCAGGTTTGCCATCGAGCAAATACAAAGCACAGTCAGATGCCTATTTGCCGAAAGGGCAGAGCGGATTGGTGACCTTCGGGGTGAAGGGAGGCTACGAATCTGCCAAAAAAATAGCCGATGAAACCAATATTTTCTCGCTTTTGGCGAATATTGGCGATAGCAAGTCTTTGATCATACATCCGGCAAGCACGACCCACCAACAGTTAGATGATGTCGCACAAGAGTTGACAGGGGTGACAAAAGACTTGATTCGCCTGTCTGTGGGCCTTGAAGATCTCGATGATCTAAAGGCTGATTTAGAACAGGCTTTTGCCACAATCGACAAATCGGTTTTAGCCTAATGATTTTATCAACAGACCTGGCGGGCTTTAAAAACCTGCCAGGTCTAATGCATTGCACATGCTCCAAAAACTGGAAATAAAAAAATTCAAGACCCTAAACGGAATCTCCGAAGATCTGCAACTGTCGTACCAGTTGTTCGGCCAGCCCCTACATTCGGCTCCCATCGTATTGGTGAACCATGCCCTTACGGGCAATTCGAATGTGGCGGGTGAAAAAGGCTGGTGGTCTGATTTGATAGGAGAAGGCAAGTGTATCGATACCCAAAAATATACAGTGCTTTCGTTCAACATACCGGGCAATGGGTATGATGGTCTTGTCATTGACAACTACAAGGGTTATGTGGCGGGCGACATTGCCAAAATATTTTTATTGGGCCTCAAGCAGTTGGAAATCGAAAAACTGTTCGCCATTATCGGGGGATCGCTCGGTGGGGGCATTGCTTGGGAAATGGCCGTTTATGACCCTACCCTTACAGAGCATTTGATTCCTGTGGCATCTGATTGGAAATCAACCGATTGGTTGATTGCCAATTGTCAGATTCAAGAGCAGATACTGAACAATTCAAGCCAGCCTGTACATGATGCCAGAATGCATGCGATGTTATGCTATCGTACCCCAGAATCTTTTAAGGAGCGTTTCAAGCGGAGTACAAACGAGGCGCTTCAGGTTTTCAATGTCGAAAGCTGGTTGATGCACCACGGCAAGAAATTGCAAGAACGTTTTCAACTATCGGCCTATAAACTGATGAACCAATTGTTGAAGACCATCGATGTGACACGAAATGGGGAGGAAGGTTTTCAAAAGTTGCAGCAGAGCAAGACCAAGATCCATATCATCGGTGTGAATTCAGATCTCTTTTTCACGGCAGAAGAGAACAAAGAGACCTATAAACGATTGGCGCAAGCCAGCAGTAACGTGACTTATGGTGAAGTACAGTCGTTGCATGGCCATGATGCCTTTTTGATGGAGTTTGAACAATTGGAGAATTTGTTGAAGGATGTTTTTCCGGGGAAAGGAAAGAAACACGGACTCAAAATCTTGAAGTTCGGGGGTCGTTCACTGTCGAACGGTAAGGGGCTGCAACGCGTACTCGATATCATCGGCGAAAAAGTGCAATCGGGTGAGCGTATCGCCGTAGTGCTCTCGGCGCGCCAAAATGCCACTGATGAGCTTGAAAGAATGTTGGAAAAGGCAGCAAGGGGCCTTTCTTTCGAAGAAGATATCAAGCATTTTGAAAGCTATCAAAAAGCAGATCTGGGCGATGTCGATTTTTCAAGTGAAGTGGGTCAAGTTGTGCAAAAGTTGAAAGGAGTGTCACTTCTTGGAGATTACAGTCCGAAAACAAAGGATGCCCTGTTGGCCTATGGTGAACTGATATCTTCAAAGTTCGTGGCGGCATTGTTGAACGATAAAGGGATCAAGGCAGAAGCCATCGACACCCGTGAACTGATCAAGACCGATGGGTCGTTCGGTAATGCCCAAGTCGATGAAGGTGCCTCAAAGTTGAACGTGCTGAAACGGTTTTCTCGATTGCAAAACAACACGGTGCCCGTTGTAACGGGTTTTATCGCCTCGAACCATGAAGGCGAGACCACCACCTTGGGCAGAAACGGAAGCAATTACACGGCGGCTTTATTGGCTAATTTCTTAGATGCCGATGCCGTATACAATTATACCCATGTTGATGGTATCTTCACCGCCAATCCTGATTTGGTGCATGGGGCCCAAATAATCAAAAACCTGTCGTATGAAGAAGCCAATGAATTGGCCAATTTTGGTGCCAAGGTACTGCATGCGAAGACCATCATTCCCTTAATAGAAAAGAATATTCCCCTACGTATTCTGAACACTTTCAATCCAGGTTCAGAAGGTACTTTGATCAGTGCCAAGACGAATGAAGAGGGTATTAAATCACTTTCAGTGATTGAAAACGTATCGTTGGTGCATCTCGAGGGTAGGGGGCTTTTGGGCAAGGCGGGAATTGACGCCCGAATTTTCAACGCTTTGGGAAGACGAAACATCAGTGTGGGCATCATCTCGCAAGGGTCATCAGAAAGGGGCATTGGCTTGGTCATTGATGCCGATAGGGCCTTTGAGGCCAAAAAAGCCTTGGATGATGAATTTGAGACCGATTATTCCGCTAAAGACATAAACGCGATTTCAATTATAAAGAACGTGGCCGTGATATCGATTGTGGGGCAAGATCTGAGTTCGTTTCACAAACCCTATAGCGCACTTGTCAAGAATAATATCGAACCGCTGCTTTTTAATAATACAGCTTCGGGAAGAAATGTCAGTTTGGTTGTCAAAACGACCGACCTGCACAAGGCGTTGAACGTGATGCACGGACAGATTTTTGGCATGAACAAGAAAATCAATCTGGCCATTTTTGGGCATGGAAACGTGGGGGGGACCCTCATCGACCAGATTTTGAGATCACATGAAAACATCAAACAACGAAAGAACTTCGATTTGAACATTTTTGCGATTGCCAACTCAAAACTGGCCTTGCTCGATAAAAAGGGTATTCATGATAACTGGCAACAGACCCTAAAAGAAAATGGGATGGCCTATTCGGTCAGGGATATAATTGCCTATGCCAATGAAAACCACCTCGAAAACCTAATTGCCATCGACAATACGGCCAGCGAAGATTTCGTCAACTATTATTTTGAATTGATCAGGGCGGGCTTTGATCTTATTTCGTCGAACAAAATTGCCAACACCCTTAATTTCGACTACTATCGCCAAATTCGAAAAAGTTTGGAAAACGCCCAAAAAAAATACCTCTATGAAACCAATGTCGGGGCCGGATTACCGTTGATCGACACCATAAAACTGTTACATGTCTCCGGTGAGAACATTACCCGGATCAAGGGGGTTTTCTCGGGTTCATTGAGCTACATTTTCAATACGTTTTCAGAAGCTGACCGCCCCTTTTCAGAAGTGCTGCTCGAAGCGATGCAAAAAGGCCTTACAGAACCTGACCCCCGTGAGGATCTAAGTGGAAATGACGTAGGGAGAAAACTGCTCATTTTGGCAAGGGAGTTGGAGCTGCAGAACGAGTTCAGTGATATTTTCATCGAAAATCTGATTCCGAAGAAATTGGAAAAAATCTCCAAAAGAGAATTTTTGGAAAATTTGGACCATTTGAATGAAAGATTTCAAAAAATAAAAAAAGAACAAAAGCCCGACCATGTGCTTCGGTACGTAGGTGATTTACACGGAGATTTACAGCAAGATAAAGGGATTCTGGAAGTAAGATTGATCTCTGTCCCGAAATCGGACGCATTGGGGCAAGTAAAGGGCTCTGATTCCATCATCGAGATCTATACCGAGTCGTATGGAGAGCACCCATTGGTAATACAGGGCGCAGGGGCAGGGGCCGCTGTCACTGCAAGGGGTGTTTTTGGTGACATATTGAGAATAGCCGAGAAGTTATAGAAAGACAGAGGATTTGGGAACTAGTAAATAGGGAATGGATAACAACGAAAAACCAAAGGCGAACGAACGACGTTTTGAGACCAACGCGATACGCAATCAGCTTGAGCGCACTCAATATTTAGAGCACGCTGCGCCGATATTTTTGACCTCGAGCTATGTTTTTGAAGATGCCGAAGATATGCGGGCTTCATTTGCCGAAGAAAAAGACCGCAACGTGTATTCGCGGTACTCCAATCCGAATACCTCAGAGTTCATTGAAAAGGTTTGCCAAATGGAAGGTGCCGAAGCGGGTTTCGCCTTTGCCTCGGGCATGGCGGCCGAGTTTTCAACTTTCGCGGCTTTATTGGAAAGTGGTGACCACATACTTTCTGTACGAAGCGTGTTTGGTTCGACACATTCACTCTACACCAATTTTTTTCCCAAATGGAATATTGAAACCAGTTTTTTTGGTATTGATGAGCTGAAAAAAGTTGAACGATCGATACGGCCCAATACCAAGATTCTCTACGCCGAATCGCCTACCAATCCCGGGGTTGACATACTCGATCTTGAATACCTTGGAAAATTGGCAAAAAAGCACGACCTCATTTTTATCGTTGACAATTGTTTTGCCTCGCCCTACTTGCAACAACCGATCAAATTCGGGGCAGACCTGGTCATACATTCGGGTACCAAATTGATGGATGGCCAGGGCCGTGTGTTGGCAGGAATCACGGTTGGCCAAGCTGATCTGGTGGATAAGATCTATCGTTTTTCACGAATCACAGGTCCTGCCTTGTCGCCTTTTAATGCTTGGGTACTCTCAAAAAGTTTGGAGACCCTTGCCGTGAGGGTAGATAGGCATTGTGAAAATGCTTTGAAGCTGGCCGAATTTTTAGAAGGGCATAAAAATGTGAATTGGGTGAAATATCCCTTTTTGAAGTCGCACCCACAGTATGAACTGGCCCAAAAACAGATGAAGGCTGGGGGTTGTGTGGTGGCTTTTGAAGTGAAAGGCGGACTCGAAGCGGGCCGCAAGTTTTTTGATTCCATTCGTTTGCTATCACTTTCGGCCAATTTGGGCGATGCCCGTAGCATTGTGACCCACCCAGCTTCTACCACACATAGCAAACTGACCCCCGAAGAACGTATGGCCGTGGGCATTTCAGAGGGCATGGTCAGGGTATCTGTGGGATTGGAGCATTTTACCGATATCGTCGATGACATAGGACAGGCCCTTGTTTAGCAGCGCATTACTGTAGAAAATAATCGATATATTTACATAAATATTTATATAAATACTTATGAAAGATAGATTGGTGCTTTTGGCCGAGATGGGACTCGGCTCGAGATTGAATAGATTGAGCGGTCAGTTCATGAAGGAGATACAGCTTACGTATGACCATTACCATATTGATTTTGACCCTTATCTTTTTCCGATTTTCAAGGTTATTATCGATGAAAAGGTGACGACCACCTCATATATACAAGAGGCACTTCAATATACGCAACCTGCGATTACACATGCTTTGAAAAAATTATCCGATAAGGGGTTGATCGACAGTAGGGAAGATGAATCAGATAAGCGAAAAAAACTTTTCTTTCTTACGAAAACCGGAAAAAAGGCCCATAAGAGAATGGTGCCACTATGGAAGGAAATGGAAAAACAAGTGACATTGCTGACCCATTTTGAATCTGAAAGCTTGTCGCAACATTTGACAGCGGTAGAAGCAAAGCTGAAAAAAAGGCCCTTGAGCGAACTAATTGTTGAAAATCTCCGGCATCAAAGTATAACCATATGAAAAACATTGATATTATAGCATTCAAATCGGAATTCGCCCAAGACTTTGCCAAGCTCAACATTGAATGGTTGGAAAAGTACTTTGTGGTCGAGCCCCATGATGCAGCACTTATGCAAAGATGTGAAGAGACCATTATTGATGTTGGGGGACATATTTTCTTTGCCAGGGTAGATGGTTCATTGGTAGGAACGGTAGCACTGATCCCAATGGAAGAAAAGATATTTGAATTGGGAAAAATGGCCGTATCAGAGGCTTTCCAGGGCATGAGAATCGGGCAAAGGTTAATGCGGTACTGCATTGATTTTGGTCGTGAACAGGGCTGGAAAAAATTGGTATTGTATTCAAACACCGTATTGGAAAACGCAATTTATATTTATCGGAAATATGGTTTTGTCGAAGTTCCCCAAGAAGCAAATCCACCCTATGCCAGAAGCAACATCAAAATGATATGCTTGCTATAGTTGACAGTATTCCCAAAGAACACTGATTTTGCCTATATTCGTATCAATGCTGTCAAAGAAGACGAAATACGGACTCAAGGCCTTGACCTATCTGGCTTCGCAAAAAAAAAAGGAGCCC
>JANQOD010000090.1 GCA_028289745.1 Allomuricauda sp.
AAGAGATACAGATCTGGTGCAATGTCTGACAACAAGAAACGGCCGCCTTCATCGGCAGAGGTGCCCTGAACGAAAGTAGAGTCGACGGCGCTCAACAACAGCACATTGGCAAAGCCAATAGGTTCGTTTGCTTCATTGACCACCTTTCCAGTAATCTGATGGGTCTGGCCCATCAAATTGGCAAAAGCCAAGAAAGCCATGACTGGCAACAGGCGTAAGTGTTTCATTCAGTGTTTGGGTTGTCTACCAAATCTAATGAAATTATTTATTGTAAATTTTCATATTCGATGAAAACCTCCATGAATAGCCTTTAAAACCGCTATATTTGCAGTCACTTTAATCGCCCTTGAACCTTGTGAAGGCCAGCGCCATGAAGAACATTAGAAATTTCTGTATCATCGCCCATATCGATCACGGCAAAAGCACCTTGGCCGACCGATTGCTGGATTTTACCGGTTCTGTGACCGAACGCGAAAAACAAGACCAATTATTGGACAACATGGACCTTGAGCGCGAGCGGGGCATCACCATAAAGAGCCATGCCGTTCAGATGGAATATACCCATCAAGGCGAAACCTATGTGCTCAATTTGATCGACACCCCTGGCCATGTAGATTTCTCATATGAGGTCTCGCGTTCGATAGCGGCCTGCGAAGGTGCCCTACTAGTGGTCGATGCCGCCCAGAGCATACAGGCGCAGACCATTTCAAATCTATATTTGGCCCTCGAGAATGATTTAGAGATCATACCCGTGCTGAACAAGGTCGATCTGCCCAGTGCCAACCCAGAAGAAGTGACCGATGACATAGTGGATCTGTTGGGCTGTAAACCCGAAGAAGTGATACCCGCCAGCGCAAAAACCGGTATTGGCATCGAGAATATCTTGACGGCCATCATCGACCGTGTTCCGGCACCCGAAGGAGACCCGAGTGCGCCATTACAGGCCCTGGTCTTTGATTCGGTCTATAATCCGTTTCGTGGCGTGGAGACTTATTTTCGAATCGTAAATGGCGAAATCAAAAAAGGGCAAAAAATCAAGTTCATGGCCACCGGTAAGAGCTATTTTGCAGACGAAATCGGTACCTTGAAGCTCACCCAACACCCCAAGCAAAAAATAACCACGGGCGATGTAGGCTATTTGATCACCGGCATCAAAGACGCCAGAGAGGTGAAAGTGGGCGATACCATTACTCTTTCAGAAAATCCGGCCACGGTCGCCATAGCCGGATTTGAAGACGTCAAGCCGATGGTGTTCGCGGGGATCTATCCGGTCGATACGGAAGATTTTGAAGAGTTGCGCTCCTCGATGGAAAAGTTACAGCTCAACGATGCTTCATTGGTGTTCACCGCCGAGAGCAGTGCGGCGCTTGGGTTCGGTTTTCGTTGTGGTTTCCTCGGAATGCTGCATATGGAAATCATTCAAGAGCGGTTAGAGCGTGAGTTCGATATGACCGTCATTACCACGGTGCCGAACGTGAGTTACCATGCCTATACGACCAAAAACCCAGCGGAAATTGTTATCGTCAACAATCCTTCAGATCTGCCCGAGCCTTCCACTCTTGATCGCGTTGAAGAACCTTATATAAAGGCCACCATTATCACAAAGTCAGATTTTGTGGGCAATGTGATGTCGTTATGTATTGACAAAAGGGGGCAAATTACCAACCAGACCTATTTGACCACTGAACGGGTCGAGCTTACTTTTGACATGCCCTTGGCCGAGATCGTTTTCGATTTCTACGACCGTTTGAAAACGGTCTCAAAAGGATATGCCTCATTCGATTATTCACCCATTGGAATGCGGACCTCAAAATTGGTGCGTGTCGATATCTTGTTGAACGCCCAACCTGTAGATGCCCTTTCAGCACTGGTGCATTTTGATAATGCCTACCATATCGGCAAAAAAATGTGTGAAAAACTAAAAGAGCTCATCCCTAGGCAGCAGTTCGATATACCCATACAAGCGGCCATCGGTTCAAAGATCATTTCTCGAGAAACCATAAAAGCCTTGCGCAAAGATGTTACCGCAAAGTGTTACGGGGGTGATATTTCACGAAAACGAAAACTCTTGGAAAAACAAAAGAAGGGCAAGAAACGAATGCGACAGGTGGGCAATGTAGAAATTCCACAACAGGCGTTCATGGCCGTTCTAAAATTGAACGATTGATGAAAAAAATCTATATACCGCTCTTTATGGGCGTCTTTCTTTTTTTGGTCGGATGCGCCTCTTACCAGCAAAAAAAGGAGATACGGCAAGACAAAGATTGGACCATAATTTGGGAAGAACATTTTGACGCCCCAGGAGTTCTTGATGCTACCAAATGGAACATTGTCGAACGCAACAATGCCGATTGGGGCAACTATATGTCGAACAATCCTGAGTGCATGAAAATAAAGGACGGAAAGCTGTACCTGCGTGGTATCGTAAACCCTGACCGAGCAAAAGATACTGCCCAATACTTGACCGGTGGGGTGAGCACCAAGGGCAAATTTGCCTTTCAATACGGCAAAATCGAAATCCACGCCAAATTAGAAAGTGCCACCGGCGCATGGCCCGCCATGTGGATGCTTGCCGATCAACCCAAGTATGGAAAATACCCAAGAAACGGGGAAATAGACTTGATGGAGCACCTGAACTATGAAGATCAAGTATACCAGACCATACACTCATACTATACTTTAGAACTTAAAAAAGAGTTTCCGCAACGTTACACGACCGTTCCCGTAAACACTGAAAATTTCAATACCTATGGCATGGAGTGGTACGCTGACAGACTGGTATTCACAGTGAACGGCAAAGAGACGCTTACCTATCCAAAGGTTGAAGGTGTCGACCCTTCACAATGGCCTTTTGACCAGCCTTTTTATCTGCTCATAGATATGCAACTGGGGGGGTCTTGGGTCGGCAAGGTCGATCCAGATGACCTGCCCGTTCAGATGATAGTCGACTGGGTAAGGGTATATCAATAACGGCCGATCATTCTTTGGCCCATGTTAATTTGAAACTTGATCGGTCTGTGCATCAAATTCTTTTCCCAAGTACACCAGTTTATATCCTTTCTTGATCGGTTCAGGTTCTTTGTTGATGGCAGGAATAATCTTCAGGTCTCCTTCCGCGTCCTTTATAAAAATAGGAACAATGTCATCATCGGCATTGCTGATCTCGACCAGACTTTCATAATGTTTCACGTCTTTGAGGCCGATTTCGTGTATGGTCGGGTTTTTTCTAACGGCCTCCATAAGTTTTATAAAATCATCGGTCTGTGAAAACAGTCCTTCTTTTTGATTTTTCTCCGGAGCGTTCATTTCATCACCGTTCACCAAACGAAACGCCCCGTTCTCACCAAATTGTTTTCCCAGCTTGTCAATGGCATGCCGATTGATATCAGAATTTGCGGTCAGGGCCATCAGATAGCCGACGTCGTTCAGTTCGATGTTGTCGGTCAGCGTATCAGAATAAATATCTGCAGCGATGCCCTCGACACCCAATTTTTTGGCCTTGTCGATATTGGTCTGGTTGTTATCGATCAATACCACATGCCGGTTGTTATCTTTTAGGTACTGGGCGATCAATCTTGATGCTGCAGAAGCGCCCACAATCAAAATACCCTCTGACTTGGTTAAGAAAACCCCCACCAATCTAGCAAAAAGTCGTGCCGTAGTGGCATTCAGCAACACCGTGCCCAATACGATCATAAAAACCAATGGGGTGATGTACTCTGCGCCCGGCTCGCCCCTGAGAATCAATTTAGATCCAAAAAGTGAGGCTATACCGGCCGCCACGATACCTCGGGGCCCGACCCAACCGATAAACATTTTCTCATTAAATTTGAGATGAGACCCCCAAGAGCTTATAAAAACACCGATTGGGCGTACCAAGAAAACAATAATGGCGAACAGTAAGGCCGTTTTCCAATTGTAGATCAACAGCATGTCATCGATATTGATGTTCGCGGCCAACAAAATGAAAAGAATGGAGATCAATAGTACGCTCAATGATTCCTTGAAATAAAGCAGCTCCTTAAGATTGGGCAGGTTCATGTTGCCCAAGACCATTCCCATGACCACAACCGCCAAAAGACCCGATTCATGGGCAAATACATCTGACTCCACAAATACCAAAAGCACCACTGATAATGACACTACGTTCAAGAGGTAATGTGGTATGAAGTTCTTTTTGATGGCAAACGCCAAGGCGTGGGCAAATGTGAAACCGAAGGTGGTGCCAAAAAGTAAAATTTTCCCGAACTCGATCAAAGCCGTTTTGGTGAACGCCTGCCCCTCGCCCACACTGATGAACTCGAAAACCAATACCGCCACCAACGCCCCTATGGGGTCGATGAGGATACCCTCCCATTTCAACACCGTTGAAACATCTTTTTTAAGTGGAATATTTCTGAGAATGGGAGTGATCACCGTGGGACCGGTAACAATGATCAAAGCTGAAAACAAAAAGGAAATCTGCCATGAAAGATCAAAAATGTAATGCGCGGCCAGACCGGCACAAATAAAGGTAATAATGGTGCCGACGGTAATCAGTTTGGTGATGACGGGGCCAACATTTCTAATTTCGGCCCTTTTCAATGTCAAGCCTCCTTCAAAAAGTATAATACTGATCGAAAGTGACACAAAATTATAAAGGCCATCCCCAGGAAAAAGCCCTTTGTTGCCGTTCCAGATAGGTTCTATCAATTTGCTGCCATCGGCAGTATACAATGTGGCAATTGGTCCCACCAACAATCCTATCAAGATCAAGGGAAGAATGGCCGGTAGTTTCAAGCGCCAGGCCATCCATTGGGCAATGATTCCGAGAATGATGATTCCGGCAAGTTCAAGCATGCTGGTTATTTTTTTGAAATTTAATGTTTTTCTTTTGAAACGGCGATTTAAAAAATATACTCCCCTATGCTTCTTATTGATCACAAGTGCCATGAAAAGCGCTTCCTCTACCTGATGTTGACGGAATAGACTCGTAAAATATGTTAAAATAGCAATAATAAACCCGTGTTTTTAAGCGAATTACAGTGCAGTTTTATTATTTTGCGCACCCTTTGTTCATTGCATGAGGCTATACCCCATTGAGACTGGAAATTTTAAATTGGATGGCGGCGCCATGTTTGGTGTCGTGCCCAAATCGCTGTGGAACAGAACCAATCCCGCCGACCAAAACAATATGATCGATTTGGCGGCACGCTGCCTTTTGATAGAAGACGGTGATCGCTTGGTTCTTATAGATACGGGTCTTGGAAACAAACAATCGGAAAGGTTTTTCAGTTATTATTTTCTTTGGGGAGACCATTCTATTGATAAATCGCTGCAACGCCACGGTTTTCACCGAGATGACATCACCGATGTGTTCATGACCCATCTTCATTTTGATCATTGTGGGGGCAGTATTCAATGGAATAAGGACCGTACGGGTTATGAGCCCGCCTTTAAAAATGCCCGGTTCTGGACAAACAAAGACCATTGGCAATGGGCCCTCAACCCCAATAAACGGGAAAAAGCCTCGTTTCTTAAAGAAAATTTGCTTCCCATGCAAGAAAGTGGTCAATTGCACTATATCGAAAATACGGGTGACCCTTTTTTGAGTTGGTCATCATTGGGGTTTGGCATTTTGTTTGTGGACGGACATACAGAAAAGCAAATGTTGCCGCATATTCAATATAAGGGCAAAACCATTGTTTTTTCAGCAGATCTGATTCCGACGGTCGGCCACATTCCTTTGCCCTATGTGATGGGCTATGACATGAGGCCCTTGGTCACTTTAGATGAAAAAGAACAATTCTTGAACAGGGCGGCCGATGAAAAGTATATATTGTTTTTCGAACACGACGCCCATAATGAACTGTGTACGTTAAAGCATACTGAAAAAGGGGTGCGTCTCGATGAGGTACTCTCGTTCAATGAAGTGTTCGATATTTAAAAAATAACTATTTTCTATGATAACTAGATTTTTTGCGTTTCGGTTTGGTCTTTTGGGGCTTTCTCTGTTTATGGTGGGCTGTGGGGCCACAACTTTGGTCTCGACCCCCGTTGAGCGTATCGATACGGTACCGAGAAAGGTGGCCGAACTTACAGAAAGTGAAAAAAAGAACTGGGGTCATGCCGACTTGATCAACGATACGATACCCGGCATGAGCATTGACCGTGCCTATTCAGAAATCATAAAAAACAAGAGGGGAGAAACCGTCGTGGTCGCCGTATTGGATTCTGGCATCGACCTTAACCATGAAGACCTTGATGATGTGCTCTGGGTCAACAAAGGTGAAAGGCCGGGCAATGGTAAAGACGATGATGGTAATGGCTATGTCGATGATGTACATGGTTACAATTTCTTGGGAGAAGCGTATCACGAGCAATTGGAATATGCCCGAATACTCCGGTTGAATGTCGGAGATCCTACCCTACGTGCAAAGGCAAAATTGAAACTAGACAAAAAATATCCCGAGGCCCTTCAGAACAAGCAACAGTACGAACAAATAATACAAGTGGTCAAGAATGCTGACAAAGCCGTAAAAAAAGAGTTGGGCAAAGATTCATATACCAAAAAAGAAGTTTTGGCCATTGAGCCAAAGACCGATGAAATGCGGCAACATGTGGCGGTATTGACCCAAATGTACAATTATGCCGACACCATAGAA
>JANQOD010000020.1 GCA_028289745.1 Allomuricauda sp.
ACTTTTTGCTTGACCAGATCTTCATATAGGTCGCTAATGGCAACGACCTCGGTATTGGGCAGTGCCGCCAAGAATTTTAAATGCGTGCCACCACGTGCCCCGACCCCAATAAATGCCGCACGGACGGTCTCTAACCTTGGCGCGGCAAAACCACCCATATATTTGGTGTTCAGCGGTCTTTCAGATTGCCCTAGCACATATTCTGGGAATAACGACCAGGAGCCCAGTGCGGCTGTGGAGAGGGTTGTCTTCTTGAGAAAACTTCTTCGGTTCAGATCTTTCATTCCATTATTTTGAATGAAATTTATGAAAAAACAATCGCCCAAAGATGCGCATTCTTTTCAAATGTTACAACAAATTGACCTAGCCCAAACGCTTTTTGAAGAAATCAATGGTACGGCCCCAGGCCAGTTCTGCCGCTTCCTTGTCATAGCGCGGTGTTGAAGTATTATGAAAGCCATGGTTGACATTCGGGTACCTATGGGCCACATATTGCTTTCCATACTTTTTGAGGGCTTCTTCATAAACAGGCCATCCGGCATTTACCCGTTCATCGAGCCCAGCAAAATGCAGCATGAGCGGTGCATTTATCTTATCGATATCTTCTTTGGGCTGGCCTCCATAAAAGGGCACAGCGGCTGACAATTCGGGTACTTTTACGGCCATCATGTTCGAAATCCATCCACCGAAACAAAAACCGACCACGCCAATCTTGCCACTGCAATCTACATGGTTCTTGAGATTGTCAAAAGCAGCAATGAAATCTTCCAACATTTTGTGGCGGTCTCTTTTTCGCTGCATGGCCCTGCCCTCATCATCGTTGCCCGGATATCCACCCATCGGTGACAGTGCATCGGGGGCAATGGTAATAAAGCCAGCCAAGGCCGCCCTTCGCGCCGTGTCTTCGATGTATGGGTTCAATCCCCTATTTTCATGCACGACCACGATACCGCCAAGCTTGGTTTCGGTGTCTTTGGGTTTCGATAGCAATGCCTTCATTGCACCCCCGCCCTTGGGCGAGTCATAGGTGATGTACCCCGAATCGAGTTTGGGATCGTTCACGTCTACCAGTAGGGTATCTTTGTAATCGGGCATCAAAAAGCCCATTAACGAGGCTACCGTCACCCCGCCTACCGCATACATTGCGAGTTTCTCGACAAACTCCCGTCTTTGTATCTTGTTGTGTGCATAGTCATCGTACAGATCAAAGACCTCTTGTTTGATGTCTCCTTTTTTTAGTTTTTTCATAGTGGCGTGTTTTATTTCAATACATTTTTCATGAAGCCTTCTTTGTAGGCGCGGCCAATGGGCAGTTTTTCGCCTCCGATGAGATACACTTGGTTGCCCACAATTTTTGTGATCATACGGGCATTGACGATATGTGATTTGTGAATACGGTAAAATCGATCGCTGGGCAGTACCTCAAGCCAGAAACGTAGTGGTTCGTTCGAGAGATGTTTTTTTTCGTCGGTGACTATTTCGGTATAATCAGCATCTGAAGTAATATGGTGAATGGCATCGATGGCTATTTTGATGTGCTCGTACCCTGATTTGATATAAATTTCTTCTTTGGCCGGGGATACCCCGCTTGAAATCGTATTCGATCGTTCATACTTTTTGCGTTCTGATACCTTTGAGACCGCTTTCAAGAACCGTTGAAACGAAAAGGGTTTTAACAGGTAATCGACCACATTGAATTCATAGCTTTCCAAAGCATATTCAGAAAAGGCGGTGGTCAGGATCACGCTGGGCGCATTCGGAATGGTCTTCAAAAAATCGATGCCCGATAGCTTGGGTAGGTGGATGTCGAGAAAAAGAAGATCGACAGGTTCGGTTTTCAGATATTCCATCGCCTGAAGGGCATCTGAAAAGATGCCTTTCAGTTCAAGCGCGCCCATATCTTCAATATATTTCTTGAGGATGCGCTGTGCGGGAGGTTGGTCTTCAACGATGATACAGTTCATGAACCGTTCATTTTACTTAATTCTATCGATAAGTCGACCCGGTAGCTGTTCCCATTTTCCTCGATTTTGAGATCATGCTTGTTCGGATAGAGAAGTTGCAAACGTTTTTGTACATTTTTTAAACCGATACCGGCATCGACGGTTTCAAGCCCCTCAGTGGGCACATAGTTGTTGGTACATGTAAACTGCAGCACATTCTCTTTCATGGTCAGATCAATGGCGATCCTAATATTTTCGGTCTGCCCCGACTGACTGTGCTTAAAGGCATTCTCAATGAAAACAATCAAAATAAGAGGGGCGATTTTATGACCTGGTTTGATGTCGCGGGCCTCAAAATCAACAGATCCCCGATTCTCGATTTGTAATTTGTTCAGTTTTATAAAGTTATGTAACTGTTCGATTTCTTTTGACAATGGAACAAATTTTTCTTTGCATTCGTAGAGCATATAGCGTAACAGTCCACTTAACTCCAGAATAATCTCCGGGGTCTTTTGGGAACCCTCCAAAGCATGTGAGTACAAGTTGTTAAGGTTGTTGAAGAGGAAGTGCGGATTGATCTGCGAGCGAAGAAACTGCAGTTCACTTTCTTGTACGGTACTTTTGAGTTCTTCAATTTGCTCTTGCTTTTGCAAAGCATCCCATCCAAATTTGAAACCCGAGAGGATGGTAATCATTGGAAGCACATCCAAGAGTGAATAAAACACCCCAGGAAACCCTTTCGCCCTTCTTGTGCCCGGAAAAAAAATTTGTTCCAACACCAATTCTTCCAATAAGATGACCACGGTAACCACCAAGACCACATAACCGAAAAAAGACCAATATTTTTTATGATATAAAAAGCGGGGCATCAACCAATATCCGATAAGGGCCGCAGCCAAAGCATAGGTCAAAAAGAAGGCTGCCTGATGCCAATGAATCCCAGGATTTTCCCTGTCAGATGAATAAAACAGAAAAACCAGAACCAAAAGTACTAATTGAAAAACAAGCTCCTTTTTTGAAATCGACATGGTTAACTAACTCTGGTGTGAAAGTAGCCCCTACAAGGTAGCAAAAGAAAAGATATGCCCTGAACGACAGTTTTGTCACCCTAAACCGCATCACCGTAGAGACTTCGACAATGTCTGCCGTTCGGGGCAAAAGGCCTGTCGTTCACGGAAAATAATTCCGATTGGCACATGTCTTTAAGAGTTTTGGATGAAAATTTCAATGACCCATGAAACCAAAGGTCAGGCATACGGCATCAATTTTTCTTTTGGCTTTATCGTTAGCGGTTTCAGTAACCGCCCAGCAGGGAAACATTACGTATACAGGAAAGGTAGTCGAGAAGAATTCTGGCCAACCTGTGGCCTATGCAACGGTAATGATTGCCGATACCGATACCCAACTGGCGATTACGGGTACCACTACCCTTGATGACGGCAGTTTTTCTTTAGAAGCCAATGTCGGTAATCATTATATCGAGATCAGTTTTATAGGATTTGAAAAAAAAGTATTGCAGCCACCTGCCGTGCAGGGCGGCAACATCGATTTGGGCGCCATCGAGATCGCCGAGAATGCCCAACAGTTAGAGGAAGTGATCGTTGAGGGCGAAGTATCGCAGACAGTTTTCAAGCTAGACAAAAGGGTGTTCAACGTAGGCAAAGACCTTAGCACCACAGGAGCCAGTGCACTTGAGGTGCTGAACAAT
>JANQOD010000105.1 GCA_028289745.1 Allomuricauda sp.
TTTAAAATCTCGATTTCCTGTTCGTTGTTCTTGAACAGTTCGGGCTTGGTCAAAATGGGGGTCTTATAGCGGTCGGTGTTAGTGGTGCTCTCCCGTTCCTTTTTTTCACCCTGCTTTAAGGTGGCGTTCTCTAATTTCAACAATTGATGCTGAATATAATTGGCCCTGTTCATCGTTCGTTTCGTAATTCCGTTTTCCAATAAATAGTTCTCGAAATTTTCCATTTGTTGTACCAATTTCTTGGCCAAATCACGGTCAGATTTGTCGATCATGTCTTGCAACTGCTGCTCCAATCTTTGGCGTATCAACTGTTGTTGTTTGTATATTTCATAGATTTCTTTCAGCTCTTCTTCGCCCATGCCGTCGCCCGATTGCCCGTTCTGTCCGTTTTCTCCATCACCTGCATTCTTGCCGTCTTTGCCATTATTACCGTTTTGGCCCTTTTGATCTCCCTTCTTGCCCCCTTCTTTTTCTCCTTGGCCCTCTTGTTGCCCATCGCTTTTTTCTCCAGATTCCGAATCTTGTTCTCCCTTGCCAGATTGGCCCATCTGTCCCATCTTTTCATTCAATTGGCTTTGGCCCTCAATGATATCCGGCAATTGAAAGTCACTGCCGCTTTGTCCAGAGCCACTGCCCTGCTGCATGCTCATCTGCATATTGTCCAAGATATTCGCCAAAAAATCGGCCAGGGCATTGCCGGCATTGATGACATATTGTTGATAGGCGGCCCCTTGATATATCTGGTTCTCTGCAATGCTTTCCAACGATTTGTCAATGTTATAGTATACCTCGGTGACCTGTTCGTTCACAAATTCAGATAGTTCTACGCGGCGCAGCGACAACGCAAAAAGGCTGTCATCAACATGCTCAAAAAGGTTTCGCAACTCATTTTGTTCTCGCACCGTCTCAGAGAAATTCGAAATATCGACATTGGCCTGTTCCACACGATCAAAGAGGCTTTCTTGCTTAAAGGAGAAGATGACCAGATTATCCAGTATCTGCCGCAGCATTTCGGCGTCTTCAGCAATCGATGAACCACCGCCCATAGCGGCACCCTGCTGCAGGTTCTCGCTCATCTCCTTCATCTTCTGTGCCGCCGACTTTTGCTTTTGTGAGGCCTTGTTTTGGGCATTCTGCCGCTCTTGGTCCTGTGACGGTTCTTCCATGCCTTCGTGCTTCTCGATTTCTTCCAAGGCCTCTTGCTGGTCTTGTTCGATCCCTTCTTGCTTGTCTTTGTCAATGTCGAGATCTAGGGGTTTTTTCAGGTCTTGGTTATCTTTCTTCAGCTCATCGAGCTCTTTGCTGAGGTCGTTAAACGCTTCGTTGAGTTTTTTCTGTTCGCTGTTCGAATTTTCTTCCCCTATCTTCTTTTTCGACAATTCTTCTTGTTCCAAAGCCAATTTCTCAAGCTCTTGTGACAGTTGCGAAGCCTTTTCGGTCACATAATACCTTTTGGTGAGTTCTAAAAGCTGTTCAAGATTGCGTTGGTTCTTGCCCTGTTGTTTGCCCAGTTCTTCAAGTCGTTTCTTGAGGTCGTCTTCCTCTATCTTATCGGCGATCTTGCTCAGTTCTTCGAGCAGTTTCGCGTTCTTTTTGGCCTCCATTTCCTGGCGTTCCAACCGTTCTTTCAACAACTCGTTGAGTGCATCATCCCTTTCTTGTTTGTCGAGACTTTCTTTAAGCTGTTTGCTGAACTTCTGCATCATATCTTCTTGCTGCTGCTGCTTGCGCAGAAAGTTCTTGATCTCGTTCTTGTCATTGAAGTCAAAGCCCTTTTGCTCTTTCTGTTTTTCGTTGATCTTTTCAAGTTCGCCTTTTTGCTCTTTGAGTTTTTCAATCGATTTATCAAAATTGTCCAGAACAGATTCCTGAAACTCCAAGTCTTTGTTTTTCAGTTCATTATCAGAGTACAGTATCGTACTGAACACTTGGCTTCTAGTTACTTTTCCACCTCTTAACCCATCATTGTCGACCACCTCAAATACCAATTGGTATTCATTTCCGGCCTCGACATCCAGTCCCGAAGGGAAGGTGTAGAAAAACTGTTGCACATTGCTCTTGGGCCGTTGCAGCACCAGTCTTTGCCGTTGCTCAGGATTTTCTTTTGGGTTACATACCACTCGAATCTCATCGACCAGATAATCGTCTGACACTTGTCCTGAATAATACGATTCATTCAGGTTCAATGAATCAAAAGCCTGCTCGACTTTTATCTGCGGACTTGCATCGCGTACTACTTTTAAGCTATACTCCAAAAATTCGTGGTTCTTGACATTTTCATTGCTGGTCGAAAGGCCATAGTCAAGGTTCCTGTAAATGCGCTTGCCCAGTGAAAAAGCATCGCCATCTCGCTCAAAGGCCAACAGCGTATCGGCCAAATGAAGGTCGATGCGTTCGGTGTTCTTTCCCTTGATTTTCCAAATGGTCTCGGTGCCCTCAGGAAAGGTTGCATTGCCCGTTCCTTTCAAGACCTCTGATGTTCTGCCGGTATAGGCAGGGTATCGCAGGTGTAACTCAAAATCTTGTAACGAAGGGGTCGGTAGGCTGATGATGGTATAGGTGCGCGAGCGGAATCCGTTGGCTGAAAAATAAAACTCCGTCGCCTTTACCGGGGCCGTGAACCGGTGTTCGAAGACCCCCTCCTTTTTTTGCAGCAGCCATTGTTGGCCATCGACCACGATGTATACATCTTCGGGCTGTATCTTTCCCTCTGTCATCATCTCTACCAACAAGGGCTGGTCATCAAATATCCTGAGCTCATCGTTCAGCAATAGAAATTGAAACGGAGCGGGCGGCTCATAGGCCAGGTCATAATTGACGACACGCTCGTAAGACCCAAAAAACGATCCGAGATTGCCCGTCAGTGCGATAAGGGCAATGAGCACCAAGGGAATGAGTCCGTATTTCGCGTACTTCAGATTTTCCTTGAAATCAATGGCCTGTACAAAGGGCACGGTGTCGAGCTGGTGCGAACGTTGCTCGATACTGGCCAGCAACAATTCAGATCTTTCCTCATCTTCGGCGAGTTCAAGCAGGTTGTAGAGCTTGTCATCGACCTGTGGAAAGTGTTTTCCGATGAGCAATGAGGCTTCTTTGTTTGAAATGCCCTTTTTGAGCCGAAACAGATAGAACAGGGGCGTGAGAATGAAGCGATAGAGCAAGAAGGCCTCAAAGGCCACGACCATGAGCAATACTAGCAATCGCGCCGTAGAACCCATCCACAGAAAATATTCCAAAGAAAGCGCGGCCAAAAAGAAGAGCAAGCCGAATGCGAAAAACAACAGCAGGCCCTTTACCAAAAGTTTCCGGTAGTATTTTGAAACGAAGCCGTTCAGCTTGTCAAGTATCTTATGGTAACTGCCCAAAATCGTCTATATTTAATACCAAGATACCCGATATTGCACGATCGGGCTGAAAAAGTTGTGTTAAAATGGACGATTGGAAAGATTTGCGCTACCTAGCGGCCTTTACCATACCCCTCTCGGCGGTAATCAGCCTGTATTTCAAGGGGGCATGGAGCTATTTCACCCCAGTGTACGCCTTTGTGCTGATCCCGGTCTTGGAAGTGTTGCTGCCGCAAGACGCCAGTAACCTTGACAGCGAGACGCGCAAAGAAAAGGAAAAGAGCCGCTTTTTTGACTGGTTGCTCTACCTCAATCTGCCCATCGTGTACGGGTTGTTGGCTTACCTGCTTTGGGATGTTTTTCACCATTCTTATGCCCTTTATGAGCTAGTGGGGCTTTGTCTTTCACTGGGTGTTGTGCTCGGTGTCAACGGCATCAATGTGGGCCATGAACTGGGGCACCGCCAACAGACCGCTGAACGTTTTCTGGGGAAAGCCCTGCTCTTGCCCTCGTTCTATATGCACTTCTATATCGAACACAATTTTGGGCACCACGCCCATGCGGCCACTGCCGAAGACCCTGCCACCGCAAAATATAACCAATCGGTATATTCTTTTTGGTTCACATCGGTGACACGGCAATATGCCAACGCTCTAAAAATTCAACAAAAGCTTCTGCAAAATGCCGGTAAAGGGTTTTTCTCGATTCAGAACGATATGCTCTGGTACCTTGTTTTTCAATTGGGCTATCTCGTGACCGTATTCGCGCTTTTCGGCGCTATCGGACTTTGGTTTGCCCTGGGGGCGGGAGTAGTCGGATTTCTGCTGTTGGAGACCGTGAACTATATCGAGCATTACGGACTCATGCGCAAAAAGCTGCCCTCTGGGCGCTACGAACGGGTACGGGAGTGCCATTCGTGGAACAGCAACCATGTCATCGGCCGTATCGTGCTCTATGAGCTGACCCGTCACAGCGACCACCACTACAAATCGGCCAAAAAATACCAGGTGCTGGAATGTCACGATACCTCGCCCCAAATGCCCTATGGTTACCCGACCAGTATGGTGCTTTCGTTGGTGCCCCCGTTGTGGTTCGCCATTATGAATCCGCGTATTCCCGAAGAGATGAAACCCGATACCGATTCGCTTTCGCTGGCCTGATGCAATCACTATCTTTGCTGGCAAAATACTGAACTATGACCAATGTGAGGGTTCGTTTTGCCCCCAGTCCGACCGGACCGCTACATATCGGTGGGGTGCGCACCGCACTCTTCAATTACCTGTTCGCCAAAAAACACGGCGGCACTTTTGTGCTCCGCATTGAAGACACCGATCAGAGCCGCTATGTCGAAGGTGCAGAGCACTATATCATCGAAGCGTTAAACTGGTGCGGTATTCCCTATGATGAAGGGCCTTCATCTTTGGTGGCTTCGACTACGCTCAGCCACCATGACAATTCAGAGAAATTGGGGCCTGAGGGTAATCGAAAACCAGAAAAAGGTGGTTTCGGCCCCTATCGCCAGAGCGAGCGCAAGCAGTTGTACCGTCAATATGCCGATGAACTGGTTGAAAACGGCCATGCTTATTACGCCTTTGATACGCCCGAAACGTTGGATTTTCACCGAAAAGACCACAAGGCCAAGGGCAAGACCTTTATCTACAATTGGCACAACCGGTTGAAACTGACCAATTCGTTGTCGCTTTCAAAAGAAGAGGTGCAAGCGAAGTTGAATGCCGGTGAGGCCTATGTGATCAGGTTCAAATCGCCGCAAGATCGTCAACTGGTACTGCATGACGTGGTTCGGGGCGAAATCAATATTGATACCAACATTCTCGACGATAAGATCCTGTTCAAGAGCGATGGCATGCCCACCTACCACTTGGCCAACATCGTTGACGATCACCTGATGGAAATTACGCATGTTATCCGTGGCGAAGAATGGCTGCCCTCATTGGCCTTGCATAACTTGTTGTATGAAGCCTTTGGGTGGCAGAAACCCATTTTTGCGCATTTGCCGCTGATCCTCAAACCGACCGGTAAGGGAAAATTGAGCAAGCGCGATGGTGAAAAGGGGGGCTTCCCCATATTTCCACTGTCGTGGGAAGATTCTATGGGCTATCGCGAAGCGGGCTATTTTCCAGAAGCGGTGGTCAACTTTTTGGCGCTCTTGGGATGGAACCCCGGTACGGAACAAGAGCTCTTTTCACTCAAAGAATTGGTGGATGCCTTTTCACTTGAGCGGGTGAACCGATCAGGGGCACGTTTCGACCCCGAGAAGACCAAATGGTACAATCACCAGTGGCTGCAGCGACAAAGCGATAGGGAGTTGGCCCATTTATTTATGACAGTGCTTGAGAGTCAAGAGATCCCTACCTCGATGGCCGTCGGGGTTCAGAATGACGAATACGTTGAAAAGGTCGTATCGCTTATCAAAGAACGGGCAGATTTTGTGCAGGATTTCTGGAAGCTGGGCGATTATTTCTTCATGGCCCCGGCCACCTACAATGAAAAAGCGGTCAAAAAGCAGTGGAAGGAAGACACCCCGGCCATCATCAAACAAGTAGGCGAGGTGTTGAATACTCTTGGGGACTTCTCTTCTGCCAACATCGAAAAACAAGTCAAGGAGTGGATCGCTGCACAAGAGCTTTCTTTTGGTAAGGTGATGCCCCCCTTGCGATTGGTAATCGTGGGCGATATGAAAGGGCCACATCTGTTCGACATTATGTCGCTGTTGGGTAAAAAAGAGTGCTTATCAAGAATCGATGCCGCCATAAAGGCTTTGGGTTAGTGTCATTTCGAACCCTGATCACAGTGAAGGGTGGGCAATCTAGATTTCTCGTCGCCCCTCCATCCCTCTCGATAGCTCTCGGGAGCAATCGGTATAACGGGGCGCTGTCGAAATGACTCGATCAGCTATGTTCTGCTTGTTGTGGCAACGGTATGCCCACTACCCGCCCAACACCTTTTCTTTGGTTCGGGATGCCTGCCCTGAGCGCAGTCGAAGGGTTGGACAAGCAAAAGAAATGAACAGTCCCTATCCATTGCAGCGTTGAATACTCGAAAAGGGGACAGGCCGCTTGGGATCCAATACGGCCCTAAAGGCTTTGGTTAGTGTCATTTCGAACCCTGATCACAGTGAAGGGTGAGCAATCTAGATTTCTCGGCGCCCTCTCTCCCTTCCAATCACTGTAGGGAGCTATCGTTTTTTTGCTATCAAAAACAGCGAATCGGCCTCTTCGAATTCGGCGTACCGTTCCACTAAAAGAATCTCGAAATGCTCCTCAAAAAATGTGGGCAATGCGCTTTCTGAGTGGTAGTTTACGAATAGGCCCTTGAAGATTTCAGCGCCTTCCCCCCGCCAAAACGAATGGCAAACAATGCCATTGGGGCCCAAAATCTGATGCTGCCTCGCAATGGAAACCGTCAATTCATCATCCCTTAGATGGTGCAACACTTTGTTGGAATAGATCCCCTCAAATTTTTTGTCCGTGACCAGGGTAATGGCATCCAGTTCAAGAAAATGCCCCTTTGGATTGTTGGCTTTAAGGTGCCCGAGAAATTCTTGGGAGTTATCGGAGCCTGTGACCTGATAGTCTTCTTTTAAGATATTCCAATCGGTGCCCGGCCCCGTGCCGATCTCGAGCAGGGTGGCCTTTGGTGGCAAGAATCGTTTTAGTTTTTTGATCAGTCTGCCCCCGTTGACCCCTTCGGCCAACCGAATGTATTCTGTTACGGATTCTTTGGTCTTATAGTATTCGGACATTGGTTTGGTTTTTATGTGCCGCAACGGTCTTGTCTGCGTTTGTTGTTTTATAGCCCTGATCTTGATAAATTCCATTCAATGGGCTCCCTTTCAACACTGCAATCTGTATTCGGTTTTTGAAAAGGGGCGTTTAGAAATTCTTCGGTAATCTTAAAAAGACATGAATTCAAAAATTGATGGCTCTCGTCTAGAAAAATGACTTCATGACCATTGGTCAAATACTGAAGCGCACCGGTTGCGTTACTTGGTGGTGTTACTTGATCTAGATCGCCCGATATCATCAGCGTAGGAATTTTGGAAACGACAGCTTGGTTCTCAATATTTGTGGCCCGGTAAGAATGCCAATCCGCCAACAACTTGACGGCCGAATCATAAAAAGTAAAGGCGGCCCCAAACTCAGATTGCCCTATCGCCATATCCAAAGCTGACGCATCATAGAACGGAAGCTCTTCATAAGCATCGACCGAATAGTTCATCGGAAAATTCATGAGGTCGTAAAAGGAATCGAAAACCCTTAAAAATTCAATAATGGGTTTGGTTTCCCCATTTTCCAGGGCTTCGATAAAAAAGGGGATATTACCAATTGAATAGCGATCGTAGAGCGATATAAAGAGTAGTAAAAAAGCGTCGTGCGAATTGAGAACGAAGGGCTTGCCCTTATGGTCAAAACGCAAAGGTTCTGTTTGCAATTTTATCAATACTTTTTGCAAACGTTCTTTTAGATTGGGGTATCGGCTGTTGCAATCTTTATTTTTTTTGCAACGCTCGAAAATCGCTAAAAGGGATCTGTCAATGCTTCGCACCCGATCTTCGAACATATTGGATTCTGGCGGAAAAACCCCTATTAATATGGCACTTCGAACACTTTTGGGAAAATCTCGCATTATGGTCAAGCCCAGACGTGAGCCATACGAAGCTCCATAAAGGTTCCATTTCTTATGGCCCAAGGCCTTACGCAAATCCTCAAAATCAGCGGCATTCTCCCTACTGTTGTAACCAGCGAGATCAACACCTTTTTGTTGCATGGTTTTCTTGCATTCATTCATTACCAGGCCTGTAGCCTTGATGTCTTCCTCTACATTTAAATCTTGTCGTATGATGTCGAAGAGGGTAGAACCCATTTCAGTACAATTCGCTTCAGATGCACCCGTACCGCGTTGATCCATTAAGACAATATCCCTATCGTCGCGTAGCGGGTGATTTGCCCAAAATTCCTCCATGATCAAGGTAGCTGCTCCCGGTCCGCCCTGTAAATAGACAACGGGGGCTTTTGTCGAATCGGGTTTTTTGGCTTTTAGTACTTTATAAACCAACCTAAGGGTTCGCGAGTTTGGGTCATTTCGGTTTTCAGGAACCTCGAGAATCCCGTCCAAGACTTTCTCTTGAGAAGTTTTATTGCAAGCAAACAAGACAAGAAGTACAAGCAAAATCGTATGTACGCGTGTATTCATCACGTTGATTTTATGTCGTGCTTTTGTACTTTTTATTCGGTCGGGATCGGCAAATTATGTTGTCTTAAAAATGATAGTTTGTCCCAATAGCCTCTCTGAAATTTGATCTTCCCGTTCTCAATTTGAAAGAACCCGCAGCCCCTTAGACCCAAGGGGTCTTTCCATTCTAAAATTCCCCAATCGTCATCCTCGAAAATGTTCTCGATTATGCAGGTCATGTCTGCTTGGTCAAACTCATTTGCAAACATTTCTTTGATCGCAATTTTTCCAACCACCGGTTGATTCGTCACTTGGTGGTTAATGGCGTCATCGTGATAGAATTCCGAAATTTTTTCAGCGTTTCCTTCGTTAAAGGTTCTTACCCATTTTTCAATCAGTTCTTTTGGTCTCATTTTATCTGTTCGTTTTTGTCAGTATCGGGCATAACGGTCCAGTATAGCTGGCGTTTTAATGTCGGTTATACCTTGAGCTATTTTACCTCAAAAGTAAGGGTTGCCCAGTTTGATTCATAGTCTAAAGATTCTTCATCGCTTTCGAGCATATGAATCGTGGCTATATACCATTGCCCTTCATTGTCAATGGTAAAACCAACCTCTCCATTATCGTTGGTTCTTAAAGAGGTCTCGCCCTCGCCTTTCTCCCCAAAGTTCTTGCGCGAGCTGACATGTACGGTTTGGTTGCCAAGGGGTTCGCCCTTATACAACAGTTTGAACGACATACTATCTCGTACTGAAAGGGTATAGGGATTTTTTAGCGGAATAAATTCTATTGGGTACGCTAGGGAGGTCGAAAAATGGTCGGTTCTCTGTTCGCCAACCTGAAATATGGCCTTTACGTGTTTTGAATATTTTTCATGGGCCACTTGATCAGAAATTCCTTTGGCCTTTCTATCTGCAATTACGGCCGTCAAGCCTTCGTGTTCCAGATAAGCCGTAAAATCTTCCCCGTTGAGTTCGATTACTCTTGGTTTTGTTGAAATACCGGCCACATAAGTTCCCGCAGCGCCCGTTTTGAATTTCAAATAGGTGGCCTTGTCTTTATCGTAGTAATCATTGGGGGAGGGTTCGAAATTGTAGTCAGGCCCGATGATCTGTGGGGCGATGATTCGATCTCTTGTGATCACGTTTTCACTTTCATCGAATGTTCCGTTAAAAAGATATAGTTCGAATCGGCCATTCTCATCAAGAAAGTACGTGTCAGACTTTAGAAATAGTTCATGTGACGATAAGGTGAAAAATAGGGCCAATAGTAGTAGGGCAATTGCTGTTCTTTTCATTTCAATGGTTTGATTTGTTCTCGGTAACGGGCTCGGCCATGAGTAGTTTTGTATCTCGATAGCTGTGGGCACAATGGTTGATCGGTCTAAAGTTAACAAGAATGCCGCAGCCCGCCAGAACGACAGAGTCGTTCTCGTAAATTATCGTCATTTACGACAGTTGTATTTTACTTTAAGTAAAGTTTATTTGTCATTTAGTTATTTTTGTTTTACATTTGTTGAAACATTAATACCTGAATTATGAAATTGAACTATCTGTTTCCCAACAAGTACAAGAAAATAGGTTGGTTTATACTCATTCCAACGGCAATTTTTGGTTTACTGACCCTTATTTTAGACTACGAACCCACTTCTTTAGATGTTGATGTGCCCGCTATTTTTGTCGACGAGGTTTTTGGTGATAAACACTTTGTCGGCATTGTCAACAACAATATTTTAAACGAGATTTTGGGTGTGCTGCTGATCATTAGCTTACTTATGGTTGCCTTTTCCAAAGAAAAATCAGAAGATGAATATATTTCCAAGATCAGGTTGGAATCTTTGGTCTGGGCCGTCTATTTTAACTATACCATTCTTCTATTGTCATTTGTATTCATATTCGACCTGTCTTTTTTGTGGGTCATGATATTCAATATGTTTACCATTTTATTGTTCTTCATCATTCGATTTAACTGGCAAATTTCCAAACTCAAAAAATCAGCTCGCTATGAAGAATAACATCAAGGTCGAGAGGGCCAAAAAAAATATTACACAGGCTGATTTGGCCAAACTGGCAAAGGTCAGTAGACAAACCATTAATGCCATAGAATTGGGAAAATATGTTCCGTCGACCGTTTTGTCTTTGAGACTGGCCCAAATATTTGAAGTTGAAGTAAGCCAGCTTTTTACTTTAGAACCCTCTGATTGGGATTAGGGCATAGTACCATCAAAGAAAAAGTATATGCGGCGTGGCCAGCTTTTGCAGAAAGTGACCGTCATAGATTGTTACCACACGTTTTCATTCTCCCTTTCTTAGATCTTTGACGGTCGTTTTTGTAATTTCAAAATAGACGATTTCATGGGTTGCCGCCTCCCCGACCGGACTTTGGGCCTCTATGCCGATTTTGACCGAATCTGCATTTGGCAACGTGCTCAACCGGGCCATTTTGAAATCGTTTCCATCTTTTGACCAAAGCATGGAATAATTGTGGTTTTTTCGAACCAATTTTAACCAGATTTGGTCTTGGTCTTTTAAGATCGCCCCATTGGCATCATCAGAAATCTCTTTTGTAACCACAGAAACAATGCTTCTTCCCGTCGCATCAGAATTTTCAAAAGCGAACTTTATCCAGTGATCGTTATCTATGTGCACCATTAGTGCCACGGCGTTCCACAATGAAGAAAAATCGGGCCGCACCAACGCTTTTGCAACAAAATCACCCTTCACTTCCTTATACAATATCGGTGCGGTGGCCGTCTTCTTTTGGTCCTCCGGATTATTAAAAAAATCGGTTTCCTTTTCAGCGACCACCTTTAAGGTTCCCTCTTTTATTTCAAAAGACCCGGGTTCGTTCAGCCACTTGAAATCTCCCAAATTTTTATCGGTAAGCTGTTTCAACATATTGTTTTGCCCATGGGCCATGCCCGTTGATTTTGAATTCTTGTCTTGAGCGCACCCTAGCTGAAGCAATAAAAGCATCATGAGAAGGGGAATACAATTTCGAACGGTGGTCTGCATCTTGTCTGGCTTTTTTATTAATCGATGGCAACGCCCTTGGCCATAGGTCGGGGGCGAATTGCTACGGACTAAGATAATGATTATGCGTAAGCCAGTGCCAGCGATGCCCATGGGTCTTATTCGCAGACGGTTTTAACCCCCCTTGGGCAAACTTCAAATACTTTGCGCAATCATTATTTACTGGGCCCTATGGAGACCGAATGTATCCGGTCTTTCAAAACCGTGTATTGCGGTAAGGGACAAAATCATAACAATATATTAAGAGAATTCAACCTTGGTTTTTTTAATTTCAGCCATTATCGCGACGAAAGAATTAACAGAAAAACACTGTGGGCCAAAAAGCTTCACCATATTCTTTTGATATCATTTGTGGCGGCTGCCCAGAATAGGTTGAGGTCAAATAACGCATTTAATCAATTTTACAATGAACGCTAAAAGAAAAAGGTATTCCGTTTTGCTGCTATTCTTCTCTATTTCAATAGGCTTGGCCCAAGGCGAGATCAAACCAACGGAAGGGTTCTCCCCACAGATCGGTATTATGGTCGATATGCTAGAAGAGGTCAAGGCGCTTATCGAGGAACAAACCCGTGATTTGAGTCAAACGGAAACCGATTTTCTATTCGATGAACAGGCCAACAGCATCGGTGCCATGATCATGCACATGGCGGCCACGGAGGCCTATATTCAGGTAGAGCTCTTGGAAGAACGTCAGTGGACCGATGAAGAACGCTCGTTTTGGGAACTGGCCGGCGGTTTGGGAGAAGAGTCAAGAACCCAGCTAAAAGGAAAACCCATAACCTACTATTTAGATTTGTGGGACGGGGTAAGAAAAAAAACCCTTGAAGGCCTAAAGACCAAAGATGATGCCTGGTTTGCGGCGAGTATCGATGAGGGCATGAACAACCATTGGGCCTGGTTCCATATCTTAAAACATTCCGCCAATCACAGGGGGCAGATCGCTTTGATCAAGGCAAGGCTTCCGAAGTGATCCCGCAAGGTTCAACTGCACAGGATCATTTAAAGTTTTAAACTGTTTGCCAGCGATGGGTATATGTGGCGTGACCAAGCTATACATTGTTGTAGCCGGTTTTTATTTTTCTTTGATTTTATATTCTCCTTCTTTTAATGGCTCCAATCCTATAGTTTTTCTGGCGTTGTTTGTTTTCTCTATATTTTCTATTTCAGGCAAGCCCATACTCATTGTGGCGGGGTCGAAAGATTTAGTGCTTCCATACAATTGTGGTTCGTTGAGAATTTTTGCTTTGATGTTATCAACGAACAATGCAAAAGATTCTGCTTTCATTCTTTTTTCCTTCACTTCTGGCAAAAGTATTTCTTCCATCTCCTCAAGGAATTTTTGGGGCTCAATTTCAATTGGTGGATGAAGCAATATCGGAAATAGCTTGTCTTTCTTTACGTTTAATCTTTCTTTGGAAGGGTATCCGTATACATCAATGATCTCTTTGAGGTCATTGTAATTCTGATAATCTAATTTGTGCTGCAGTTTCCAAAGGGAATCTATTTGTTCTTTTTCTAAAGTTTTCTCAATAGTCTGGGTAAAAGCGACATATTCTTCCAAGGATGCGGTTTTCCTTAGCGCTTTGTCTTCCTTGATTTTTTCTTTGTTCAATGTTCCCAAGGATATGATATTGCGATATTTTTTGTCTAGCTCAGCCATTTTTTCTATCTCAACAATTATCTTTTGTTTTTCAGATTCAGAGAGTTGAAATGATTTTGTCTTAACCGTTTTATTTGTAGAGTTCAAGCAACTCCAACAAAAAATTGAACCGATCAATAGTGAAAACAATTTAAGTGTATTCATTTTTTCTTTTTTTACTTCTATGAAAAGTATCGGTAAATTCCAGCGATGCCAATCATAAAGAATATTACCAAGCCGCCAATTATTTCAATGCTATATGATTTTAGCCACCAGTTGTCCAGTTTTTTCCAGTCCCTTATTTCTTTTATTCCCCAAACAATTGAGACAACAAGACTTATTAAACCAATAAGCAATTCTTTTTCCTTCTTATCCATTTATTCAGCTTGTTGCTAACGGTCCCGGCTATGATTTCGGCTTGGGAAATCCTATCGGATTTTTCAAGTGAGAAATCGAACTGAATTTAAAGTTAGGAATTTTGTTTTTGGTGCATTGGTAAAGCTGAATTATAGCCTTTGTTGGCAATAGTTTTTGTCAAGTTTAACAATCCAAATGTAAGTTTGTTTCGTTTATTTCGTTTAATATTGTATAACCAAACACAATTCGCACAATGGAAACTTACAAGAACATAAAGAGACCTTCTAAAGAGGAACAAGAACTGGCGATGCAGTCTTATGATGCTCTGGCTTCAGTTCTTGACCAACTACAGTCTGAAAACCCTGAGATTGAGATTGAGGAAACTGAAGAAAAGATTAAAATTCCTTTGAGGGTTTTAAAGCTTTTAGCTAAAATTTTAAAAGTTACAAGTCAGGGTAATCCAATTTCTATTGTTCCTATAGCAACAGAGATGACTACACAAGCCGCAGCCGAATTTTTGGGTTGTTCAAGACCTCATTTAGTTAAGTTACTTGAAGAAGGTAAAATTCCTTTTGCCAAAGTAGGTAAGCATCGTCGCGTAAAATTTGAGGATGTAGTAAAATTTAAAGAAGGTATGAAGGCCAATCAAGAACAGCTTTTGATGGATATTATGAGGTCAGATGAAGAACTAGGTTTGTATGATTCATAGTGTCCGGTTCACATGTGTTTTAGACACAAATGTTATCTATCCAATTGAAATTCGAGATTTACTATTTTGGTTTGCATACTTTGAATTATTTACGCCAAAATGGAGCAATCATATATTTGATGAATGGGAAAAAGTGATGAAGGAAAAAGGAGTAGAGGAGAATGAAATAAAGAAAAGAACCAATCGAGCAAATCTTGCATTTCCTGACGCGTTAGTAACTAACTATGAACCATTGATAGAAACTTTGGAACTCCCTGATCCAAAAGATAGACACGTAATGGCCGCTGCAATTAAAACTAATGCTAATTTGATAGTCACGAATAACCTAAAAGATTTCCCAGAAGAGTATTTGTCTAGATTTGGATTGTCTGCTAAATCGGCGGACGATTTTATTACTGACATAATTGATTTAAACCATGATAAAGCCGTAAAGGCATTCAAGAAACTAGTATTAAATAGACGGAACCCCGATTTGGATGAATATGAAGTCCTAGATGTTATGAGGAAAAATGGACTTAAGGAATCCGCAGATTATCTCCATTCCCTTATCTAACAAATTATTGCCAACAATTGTATATAATCAATGATCATATACCCTCTATCCCTGCAAGATAAGAAATCCCTTACTTCTGTTTTGTAACAAAAGTGGGGTGGTCGCTACCTATATTAGGCAAGACTTTTGTATTTTCCTTACTTAACTTTTTAAAACATATGCTATGGGCAATTTTCTATTGATCCCGATTGTATTTTTCGGGCTGATCATTCTTTTCGCTTCTTTCTTTATCGTCAAACAACAGACCGCCGTGGTGGTCGAACGTTTTGGGCGTTTTCAGAGCATCCGCAATTCAGGGCTGCAGATGAAGATCCCCCTCGTGGATCGTATCGCGGGGCGGTTGAGCCTTAAGATCCAACAGCTCGATGTGATCGTCGAGACCAAGACGCTCGATGACGTGTTTGTGAAAATCAAGGTCTCGGTACAGTATGTGGTGATCCGTGACAAGGTGTACGACGCTTTTTATAAACTGGAGTATCCGCACGATCAGATCACCTCGTTCGTCTTTGACGTGGTACGTGCCGAGGTACCCAAGATGAAGCTCGATGACGTGTTCGTGAAAAAAGACGATATCGCCATCGCCGTAAAGCGCGAGCTGCAAGAGTATATGTCTGAATATGGGTACGACATCATCAAAACGCTGGTCACTGACATCGACCCCGATGCCCAGGTGAAGGCGGCCATGAACCGTATCAATGCCTCAGAGCGTGAAAAGATCGCTGCCCAGTTCGAGGGCGATGCCGCACGGATCTTGATTGTCGAAAAAGCGAAGGCCGAGGCAGAGAGCAAGCGCTTACAGGGGCAAGGTATCGCCGACCAACGCCGTGAGATTGCCCGTGGGCTTGAAGAGTCCGTCGAGGTATTGAACAAGGTGGGCATCAATTCACAAGAGGCTTCGGCCCTGATCGTGGTGACCCAACATTACGATACGCTACAGGCCATCGGTGAAGAAACGAACACCAATCTGATCCTTTTGCCCAACTCGCCCCAAGCCGGTAGCGACATGCTGAACAATATGGTGGCCTCGTTCACGGCCAGCAACCAAATCGGCGAGGCTATGAAGACACAGAACAAGAAAAAAGATTCGGGACAATAATGGATTTCCCTGTCTGAATTCCCTCAAAATGACACGCATCTAAAATTCCCTGTCAAAAGCAGGGAATTTTATTTTAAGCCCATTTCTGGGCCTTTGGGGCCATCAAACGGGCAAACGCCCTGCCCGAAAAAGAAAACCGCCCA
>JANQOD010000136.1 GCA_028289745.1 Allomuricauda sp.
GAAGTATGGTATTGAGAGCGAGGTGTTCTTCTTTTATGAAGGATTGAAAGACCATGAATTATTTTTTGAAAAAACGTATCCAAAACTCTAATGCGATGAACCGATTTTTTTGCCTTTTGCCCGCACTGTTTTTTATGTTCTTGGCCACCGGCCAACAAGAAGTCGATGTCTTGATCATTGGTGGTGGTGCGGGGGGTACGGCCGCGGGCATTCATGCGGCACGAAGCGGCGTAAAGGTGCAGGTTCTTGAGCGCACCTCATGGTTGGGGGGCATGTTGACCTCGGCGGGGGTCTCGGCCATTGACGGCAACCACAACCTGCCCTCTGGTATCTGGGGTGAGTTCAGACAGCGATTGCGCGACCATTATGGGGGTGCAAAGGCCTTGGCCACAGGTTGGGTGAGCCACACACTGTTCGAGCCTTCGGTAGGCGACAAGATTTTGAAAGAAATGGCCGATATCGATGGTTTAGATGTTCAGTTCAATGCAGCATACCAAGCCGTTAAAAAAGAGGGTGAAGGTTGGAAGGTTGTTTATGAAAAGAACGGAAAAAAACAGTTTACCACCGCAAAAATTTTGATCGATGCCACCGAGACCGGTGAATTGCTGCCTCTGGTCGGAGCGGAATTTAGACTCGGAATGGATGCAAAGTCTGACACGGCCGAAAAAGAAGCCCCAGAAAAGGCCAATGCTATCATTCAAGATCTGACCTATGTGGCGATTTTGGAGGATGTTTCAAAAAACCCCCGCTCGCACAGAAAAAAAGGCTTGGTGAAAAAGCCGAGAGATTATGACCCAAAAGTTTTCGAATGTGCCTGCAAGCGTGAGGGCGGTGAGATGTTCGGGGCGGTTTCCGACTGCCAACAGATGCTGAACTACGGAAAGTTGCCGAATGATAAGTACATGATCAATTGGCCAAACTGTGGAAATGATTTCTACATTGATTGGCCCAACCTTTCAGAAGAAGAAGTTGAAAAAGAGATTGAAAAGGCCAAAGCGTTCACACAGGGGTTCATCTATTATATTCAGAACGATCTGGGCTTTGCCCATTTGCGGCTTGCCGATGAGTTTCCTACAAAAGATGGCTATCCGATGATACCCTATCACAGAGAGGGCCGAAGGGCCAAGGGCAAGGTATTTTTGACCGTTGACCATTTAGAGCGCCCCTACGATTTTACTTTCTGCAGAACGGGGGTCGCCATAGGTGATTACCCCATCGACCATCATCATGACAAAAACGAGGCGGCACCAGAAATTGATTTCATCAACATCAAGGTACCCAGCTATTCGATACCTATGGGGGCCATGATTCCCGAAAAAGTAGGGAACTTTTTGGTGGCCGACAAGAACATCAGCGTATCGAATATCGTGAACGGTACCACCCGATTACAACCTGTGGTCTTGGGTATTGGCCAAGCTGCTGGTGCCATCGCGGCAACTGCCGTACAAAAGAAGCAGAACACTAACAAGGTTTCGGTGCGTGAGGTGCAGAACAGCCTATTGTCAAGCGGGGCGTATTTGATGCCCTTTATCGATGTTTCTACAGATGACGCGGCGTTTGCCGCAATGCAGCGTATCGGTGCGACCGGAATCTTGAAGGGATATGGAGTGCCGTACAAATGGGCGAACGAGACTTGGTTTTACCCTGAGCGTATCGTTTCAGAATATGAACTGAAACAAGGGCTTCTTGATTACTATCCACAAGCGGACAAAATCACAGCTTCGGGAAAGGGGGCTACCTTGAAATTTTTAGAGGGGGTCTTTTCGGCCATTGACAAAGCATACGATGTAAATGCCATTGAGAACAATTGGAAAAAATGGCACATTGATCAGCCATTTTCAAAAGAAAACGAACTGAACAGAAGAACCGTCAGTATTCTTATTGATCAAGTTTTGCGACCCTTTGACAAAGAAATCGATTTTGAAGGAAAACCCGTGGGCCCTGAATGAGGGTTTGAAACATATGTATGGACAAATGAAACAAGCAAAGTACCTTATCTTGATACTTTTGATGTTAACGGTCAGTATTGGCTGCAAAAACACGGCAAAAGAAAGTACGGCCAAGACCGGATCGAACAACGACACCATAAAGAAACCGAACATTGTCATTATCTACCTCGATGATTTAGGGTATGGCGACGTGGGGGCTTATGGCGCCACCGAGCTACAAACACCGAACATGGATGCCCTGGCCTATGGGGGAATCAAATTCACCAACGGATACGCTTCTTCCGCTACCTGCACCCCCAGTAGATACGCCCTGTTGACCGGGGTTTATCCTTGGAGGAACAAAAATGCCAAAATACTGTCAGGTACCGCGCCCCTATTGATTTCGACCGAACAACAGACACTTCCCAAATTGCTTAAAAAGCAAGGATACCATACCGCAATAGTGGGCAAATGGCATTTAGGGCTGGGTGATGGGCAGGTGAATTGGAACCAGCGCATTTCACCGGGGCCCAATGAGGTGGGTTTTGATGAATCGTATATTTTGGCCGCTACACAAGACCGGGTTCCCACGGTATATATAAAGAATGGCCGGGTTGAAAACCTAGATCCCAACGACCCCATTGAAGTCGATTATGCCCACAATTTTGAAGGAGAGCCCACGGCCATCACACATCCCGGGCTACTGACCATGAAATGGCACCATGGCCATAACAACAGTATCGTCAATGGCATACCGAGAATCGGCTATATGAAAGGTGGAGAAGCTGCCAAATGGAGCGATGTCGATATGGCCGACAACTTTTTGGAAAAGGCACAGGCCTATGTCGAAACCCATAAAGACCAGCCTTTCTTTTTGTACTATGCCCTACAGCAGCCCCATGTGCCAAGAACACCACATGCGAGATTTGTCGGAAAATCAGGAATGGGCCCAAGGGGCGATGTCATTGTAGAGGCCGATTGGTGTATTGGCGAGCTTATGAACACCTTGAAAAAGGAAGGCATTCTAGACAACACCTTGGTGATCCTATCAAGTGACAATGGACCTGTCTTAAATGATGGCTATTATGACGAAGCGGTAGAAAAAGTGGGAAACCACGATCCCAATGGTGGTTTGCGCGGCGGAAAATACAGTCTGTTCGAGGCTGGCACCAGAGTGCCTTTTATCACCTACTGGAAGGGTACCATTCAACCTGGGGTTTCCGATGCCGTGGTCTGCCAAATGGACCTATTGGCATCCATTGCCAAGTTGATCGGGATGGAAGAAGAGAGCACTTCTGATAGCAAAAATATGTTGGACGCCCTATTGGGCACCAGTGACAAAGGAAGAGACAATCTAGTGCTGGAAGCAACTTCAAGAACCGCCCTGAGAAGTGGAAACTGGCTGATGATACCCCCGTATAACGGAGCGGCCATGAACAAAAACGTGGGGATAGAACTGGGCAATTCTACCGAATACCAGCTCTACAATTTAAAAGATGATCTTGGGCAGCAGTATGATCTTGCCAAATTACATCCTGAAAAACTGGCCGAAATGATCAAAACTTTTGAGGCGCTGAAGGGTGAACATGACCAAAAATGAACAGCGACCGAGAAGCTAAACATCTGGCAATTGATTCAACTCGACAGATTTAAGGCTACTATCGGTTCGACCTTTCGACTATAGTATATTCTTTTTCTTCATACCCGATTCGACCATCTTCAGAAATGGTTTCAACGATTATGATATGGTCGCCCGCTACATCGCCATTATAGAATTCAATCGAAGCCTTATGGTGCTTATCGGTTCTTATATAAGGATTCCAATAGATCAAGGGTCTCAAATCAGGTTTTTGGTCATTGGCCGCCCCATCTTGGCCGTATTGGGGAACCGGGAACTCTTTTGTGGGAGACAATACATTGATAGTGGTATCCAGTGTTTCGGGCAAGGGCTTTGCCGAACGGCGTATTCCAACGCCACCTTTGGTAAATATGGAAATAGCATGACCTACATCTGGTGAATAAAATGGGTCTGCATCAGGAAAAACGGTAAGGTACTTGTTCTTGAAGAATTTGGCGTATTTGATCAGCTCGACACTCTCAACAATTTCGGGAGACATTTGGGGCACAAATGCATATTCGTGTTTTTGTAGCAACCTACCGTCTACCAGCAATAGGGTCGGTTCACCGCCCGCCACTATATGGGCCAACATGAACCCATCTGAAAATCGCTCGATTTCAATTTGATCGGGATAACTTGCCATTAGAATGCTGAATAGGCCGTACGACCAATCTTTTTCTTTTTTCAAAAGGGTTTCTCCACGAATGATTACATCCGGTTCCCCGTAACTCCCATAAATTTTTTGACGCTCGGGGGTCAATCGATACCCTTCGACAACCACTTCTTCAAGTTGGGTGACATTGTAGAGCGAATCAAATGAGGCCGCGGTTTTTCTTCGCCATTGGTGGGCCAGGTCCGCCGCCCTTATCACAGGATGTGTTTGTTGTGCCACTGGCCTATGTTCGTAAACGATTTTAGGAGGGCTATGGGTTTCCAATGAAATGTTGATGTTTCCTTTTTTGTTTTTACGATGATTGGTTTGGAGCAATATTCGTTTACGATTTCCATAGGTGTCATCCAACAAGAAATCAAACCTGCCCAGACTATCGGTCTGTTGTAAATAAATGGATGGTTCTTTGTTAAAAACGGTCAACACCAGTCCGATAGCTTTCACCGCTTCTTTTTTTGAACCGGTGGCGCGTACCCTTCCTTTAATGGAAAGCCCGCGTTCTGGCCAAAAGAAGGAAGCACCGTTTCGCTTTATGGGATATTTGTAAGTATGCCCTTGGGTCAGCAACAGTGCATCCAGATCGTGTGAACGCCTTTGATTTTTCTCGCTAAAGTAATACCCTGGATTTTCGATTTTGCCCAGAAGTTCTGAACTCAAAAGAAAATAAGAACGTATGTTTTGGCTTTCTGCCTGGTATAGGTCGCTGTTCATGACCAGTACCGAACCATTGATGTCAGCAGTTTCTTCAAGAGCTTTTGACACGTCAATGTCAAGTTTGGTCTGCTCACGTGCGGCATATTCAGACTTGTCGACGGCCAATGTGCTCCCCGAATTTTGTGGTCCATGTTCATTGAAGTACAGCCGTTCGGCCACTGGTACCTTGTTTCCGTTCATGACTGTAAAGGCGATGATTCCCTCCGGTAAGCTATCGGAAGCCAGTTCAAAAACCAAGCGTTCTTTCTGCAATGACCCATCGACTGAATAATAATCTTTTCCCCTACAGCTGACCTTTACCGAAATGGAATCTTTAAGCTCATTTGAGAATACCTTGATCCTGATCTTATTATCGATTTTGGCCACAGTAAGGATGCTTCCTTTTGAAACGGTTTCCGGCAGGGCATAGGCCCCATCCCTGAATAGATTGTCTCCAGATAAGATTTTCGCATGGTAGGTCGTACCGATAGCGGCTTCCAAGAAAAAAAAGCCCATTCCTAGGTCATTGCTATCAAAAGTGGTCACCTTATTACCCTTATTGTCGAAAACCGCCCCCTTGACCCTTTTGCCCTTGCCATCGAAACCTACTGCCTTAAAACCGATTTTGTTTCTAAATCCGTGGACCATTTTACCGCTTTCGGGAAAGAATCGAACATTGAGTTTAGACTCGTTGATGATGACCGTTTCTGTTTTGCGAAGACCATCTTCATCATCAAGGGAAACATTGATCCAATCAATATTTTTGGGAATTTCAAATTCAAATAGAGAAACACCACCATCATTTCGTTTGATGCCAATGGTATCTTTTCCATGCGCCCAGTTTACGTACATCTTGGTCTCTTTCTGGGGAGTGTGTCCTGGACTCTTTGGCCGAAGTGGTGAAAGTTGCCCGCTCAAAAATAATCGCCCTTCATTCTTTTCAACGACGTTGATAGGGCCAACAATGGTTTTATTGCCATTACTTGATGCCGCTAGAACCTCAACGTATGTCTTGAACATGAAATCAGTTCCAAAATTGCGATTCCATTGGGTATAGGCCCTTATCAAATAGCGGCCCGGCATATAACTATCTTGCAGTTCGAAAAAACCACTGCCGGTACCTCGGTCCAATTTTACCATTTTATGGGCCATGATTTGTTCATTGGGCGCGATTAGATCGACATAGAGAATCTTGCTAAGTTCGGTAGGGATATGATTTTCGGTATCGATTACCACGGCTTTGAACCATATGGTCTGATCGGTGGCATATACCTTTGGACCCAATTGGAGGTATACTTTTTCAGCCATGGTGGCATGAAGTGCCGCACTATCACGTTGCTGTGGGAAAATGGTAAGGGGCAGCAGAGTCATGTAGATGAACAACAACTTTTTGCCGCCTGCCAAAACATATTGATGTAGGGTAAGTTCGGTCAAAACAGACAAGGGACACTTCAGACCAACAACAACGATCATACCATTCAAATTCTATTTGCGAACCAGGTGAATAAGTTCTATCACAAGTTACCGTTTTTCTGTGTTTTAAAGGACTGGGTCAGTGATAAAGAAATTGAGGGCCAGGTTTCATGGAAACATATTGGAGGGTCTTGGCAAACTTTTCATTTACCTTGATCATCAACTTTTCTGAAGGCTGGAAATTCGTGTATCTCTCCACAGCCAATCTGTTCCATTACCTGCTTTAATTGTGTTTTGAGCAATGAAATGGTATGCTCGCCCCCTAATTTTCCCAATGCGGCCACTCCGTACATGAAAGCCCGCCCCAAAAAGGTGAATTGCGCACCACTGCCCAGGGTTCGGGCAATGTCTGGGCCTGAACGTAGGCCACTGTCCATCATCACGGTAATCTTGTCCCCATGGTTTTTGGCAATTCGGGTGAGGGGTTTGATGGCCGATTCACCCGCATCTAACTGACGGCCACCGTGGTTGGAAACGATGATACCGTCGAGACCCAATTGAATGGCTTTTTCGGCATCGTGCTCGGTGACTACGCCCTTGAGTACCAATTTACCTTTCCAAAGGTCACGAATAGTAGCTATTTTGTCGACATCCATACGCTTGCTGAAGGTTTGGTCCATAAAAAGCCCCAGCTGTTTTAAATTGAGATTTTTTGACATATAGGGCTTAAGCAC
>JANQOD010000138.1 GCA_028289745.1 Allomuricauda sp.
TAGTTTGTTCTTACGGATGGTATCAAAAATCTCTTGCCATCTTTCAAGATCGAACATAGGTTGGTTGTTTGATGATTGATGAAGTACGCTATCGTACCTAAATAAGACAAAATATAGCTCACTTTGTTACAGTATCGCCCCAAAAAAAATGTTAAAATTTGAACGTTTACTTTTTCAACTTTCGGTACACAAAGAAAAAAATCGTGGCCACTATGATATAGGGAATGGCCATCAAATAGAGAATACCGTCATTGATGCCCTCGGCAGTGCCTCCCTCGGCCTCACTTTCCAAAACGGCCCGGCACATAGAGCATTGGGCTTCAGCCAACTCTGGGAGCACTATAAAAACCAGTATGAAAAAGACCGTTCTCTTCATTATTGGTAATAAGGTGAGATCATCAAATAGACCACTACCCCCGTTATGGCCACATACAACCAAATAGGAAAGGTAATCTTTGCCAATCTTCGATGTCGTTCAAACTGTTTCAAATATGCCCTTGCGTACGTTTTCAATACCAAGGGTATGATCGCTATCGACAAAAGGATATGCGAAATGAGCACAAAAAAATAAACATATCTGAGCAATCCCTCGCCCCCAAAGGGTGTCGAGTCTGAGGTCATATGATAAGCCACATACATCAACAAAAACAACAATGAGAGTACGATACAGGTGGTCATCAGCCTTTGGTGCAAGACTCTTTTACCTTTTTTGATAGCAATGACGGCAATGACCAACAAAATGGCGGTCACGGCATTGATAGTGGCATAAACCGGCGGTAAAAAAGATAAGGGTTCCACGTTTGGAAGTTTGATCCCGAATAACAATGCCACCACAACAGGAATTGCCACCGAAACAATATTGATGATCCTGTTGAACTTTTTCTCCTTCAAAACCACATCTTCAGTCATTCTTGCAAAAGTTTTTCAATGTCTTCTTTCAATAACGATATCTGTTCTTCTTCTCCCTCGGCATTGACCCCCTGTTCTTCGGTCACCGTACCACGGTAGTAAATAATGGGGTTGCCATGTTTGTCTCTTCTTGAGCGAATGTAGCCCTCTTTATCGACCAAGGCGAACATACCCGAATGTTCAAAACCACCGGGCGCATCTTCATCTTCACTGGCCACGATATAAAAACCCTCTTCGGCCAGACGGTAAATTTCATCTTGGTCACCGGTCAAGAGATGCCAGTCTTTATCGACAATGCCATTCTTTTTGGCATATTTCTTAAGTATAGCGGGCGTATCGTAACGTGGATTAATGGTAAACGAAGCCACTGCGAAATCGTCATTATCGGTAAAGGTCTGCTGCAACCCGACCAAGTTTTTGGTCATGATTGGGCATATGGTCGGGCATGTGGTAAAGAAAAAATCGACCACATAAACCTTGCCCAGATAGTTTTCGTCACTTACCGGTAGGCTGTCTTGGTCTATAAAAGAAAAGGAAGGTACTTTTCTTTTCTCACCTGTTTGTTTGTTCTCTATGTAGCTCAATTCACCCGAAGCAATGGCGGGAGCTGACCTTTCGTTTCTGACCACATCGCCCTTGGCCAAACGGTTGACAATTTTGGGCACGAAAATGATACCGAAAACCAAAATCACCAAAGACACCCAAATGTAGTTATACTTTCGCTTGTTATTCGCTGTTATCGGCATTGTTCTTCTTTAAGGCGAGTCGATATTCGGCCAAGATAATTTTTACGTCATCTTTCATCTTATTGTTCAAATCTGCAACAGAACTTGTGTCAAAACCATATTTCATTCCCTCGTCTTCATCATCGTTTCTACCGCGCAGGTTTCTCTCTTTGTCAATAATGAAAACATGGGGGGTGAACCCATCATTTTCTAAACTTAAATCAGTCTGCAGGCTTTTGAAAAGTTTTTCTATGTCAGACGGGTATCCATAAACAAAATTCCAGTTCTGGGTGTCGGAAAAAGTACCCAATTCTCCTTTAAGTTCGGTCACTTTTTCTTCAGAGCCTTCTGGAACGACCATCACAAACTGCAGATCTTTAAACCCATCGAAGCGCTTGTATATTTTTTGGTTGAGGTTGAAGACATTGCCCTTACGTTCGTCTATATTGTTCCCCAAAAATCCCAAGATGGTGATTTTTCCGTTCAAAACGGCATCTCCTTGAAAGCTTTCAAGCGAAGTGATAGTTTCGGTCAGAATGGGAAGCCTGCCAAAGTTATTGACCCCCGAGGCAAAAAACAGGTAGGCCACAAGAGGAAAGATGAACAACACTACCAAGACGACCGTCTTCTTCATATTGCAAATTTACGACCCAACAAGAACATACCCATGTTATCAGAACAAAAAAGACGGCCATTTGACCGCCTCTCTTATGCTATTTTTTGAATCTTAGAAATTCCATGCCAGAAAGCCCTCCTTAAAGACCGTGTAAACGTAATCGGCTTCGTAGAGCAAGATAAAGACAAGGTAACACACCAAGAAAATGGGCGTCCATACAATGGCCCTTCGAAGTGAGCTTTTTTCGTCTCGAAGGTGCATGAAATCCCATGCGATATAATAGGCCTTGACCAAAGTCAATACAATGAAAATCCAGTTCAACAACTTCATGCCGATGAAATAATTCTTGGTCAAGATTTCAGGTTTGGTGATCCCGAGACCCACTTCTACTGCCGTGACTATGGTCAAAAAAATGAGTACCCCCCAAATTTTCTGGGTGTTTGTCCTGAACTTTAGAAGTCCCCTGAATATTTCCAATTTATGATCGTGCGCCATAGTATCAAATAATTTTTTATACCAAATAAAAGAATGTGAATACGAATACCCAGACCAAATCGACAAAGTGCCAGTACAGTCCTACTTTTTCAACCATTTCATAATGTCC
>JANQOD010000140.1 GCA_028289745.1 Allomuricauda sp.
ACGGTTTGGGCATCTATGGTCATGGTATTGTTAGTTACGTTGCAAAATCAATGATGAAATTAAAGATATGATAAAGCCAATGACAAAAACGGTCATTCCCATGATCAAGAAGCTAAAAAAGGGATTCATGAATAGTTCTTTCTGCGCTTCCAGCTCGGCCACTTTTACTTCATACTCGCTGGTCGGCAAAGTCGTTCGCAGTTGTGCTATGGAGTGATCATAATAGTCATCCATAAATTCTGGATTTATATACTCAACATAAATGACATCAAGAATACCAAAGGCCAAGGCCGTGATCAAGCTGATCAATACCCCTATGGCCAAGGCTTTGGAAAAGCTGACCTTGCCATTGTTCTCTTTATCTCGAAAGTGTTTGATCCCGAAGAACACAAAGCTAAGTGATACCACCATCGAGATATAGCCAATGACCTCTTGTAGGCCATAGCTGAGCCCATTGCCCATGAACCAGGCCAAAAGAAACAAGGCGCAAATGGCGATTCCACCATAAAGACCGTACCGTAATATTGTTTTTTTCATTTTTTTGCTTAAAAGTTTGGTTCAAAATTAGGTGGGGAAACCTTGGCAGCGTTCATACTAAAGTACCAAAAAGCCGGTACTTTCGTCTGAAAACCCAGATCAAGGGGTTATAATACGCAGTTCTTTGGCCCTTTGAATGGCCTGGGTGCGCCTTTTTGCGTTTAGTTTCATGAAAAGGCTTGAAACGTGGGTTTTGATGGTGCTCTCAGAAATGAAAAGTTTTTGACCGATTTCTTTGTTCGAGAGACCGTGTGAAATTTCGATCAAGACTTCATATTCGCGTTGGCTGATGCCCAATTCCTTAATTTTTTTGGCGTCAATTTGTTGCGGGGCCATCTCTTTTGGCCCTGCGGTTTTATGGTTGAGGTAAAATCCTAAAAAAAGAAATACTATGGCGATCAGGGCAATGATAAGCTCAACGGCCATATCACCACTGATAAATGAATACTTGCCCAATTGAAATAAGATGAGTAGGGCTATTATAAGGGCCGAAAAGACAAAGATGGTCTTCTTCACCTTATAAATTTAACAAAAACGCTCTTTGATTTTATCGACTATGGTCTGTGCCAGTTTTTCTTTGCTCTCGACCGTCCAGCCAGCGACATGCGGGGTCATGAGCACATTAGGGGCCTTTCTCAGGTATTTGAGTGCTTTTGGTTTTTTGGTGAACCAATTTTCAAATGATTTTTTTTCGTACTCCAATACATCCAATGCGGCACCAAGTACTTTTCCAGATTTCAAGGCTTTTGCCAAATCTTTGGTCACCACGCATTTGCCACGGGCCGTGTTCAATAACCAAAACGGTTTATGAAAGGCTTCTATGAACTCGGTATTGACCATGCCCAGTGTCAATTCGGTCTGGGGAACATGCAAACTGACGACATCACATCTTTGTCTGAACTCTAAAATGCCCACTTGGCGGGCATTGTCATCACCCACACCGCCTATGATATCATAACAAATGACCTCAACGTCAAAACCTGTCAATTTCTGTGCAAAGGCCTTGCCCATATTGCCATAACCAATGATGCCAATGGTCTTGTCTTCGAGCTCGACCCCGCGGTTGCCTTCCCGGTCCCAAATGCCTTTTCGTACCTCGCGGTGCGCTTTGTTCAACTTATTTGTCAATGAGAGCAACATGCCCAAGGTATGTTCGCCTACCGCATTTCGATTGCCTTCGGGGGCATTGGCCAAAAAAATATCTTTTTGCTTGGCATGCCTGACATGGATATTTTCCATACCTGCCCCAACTCGGCCAATGAACTTTAGGTTTATGGCCTTGTCAAGAAATTGTTCATCGATAGTGATACGGCTTCTTATAATGATGCCATCGTACAAGTGTATTTTTTTTTCGATGTCTTGTTTTGAAGAAGAATAATCTTCATAATTTTCGAAACCCAGTTTGGTCAATTGTTCGATAAGCAAAGGGTGGTTGGTATCTAGATGGAGGACCTTCATATTTTCGGATAGACCGTTTTGGTTTTTTCGTGTTTTATGTTTCCAGTATGGACAGTGGTCAGTTTTTCGAAGAGCAGCACCTGTACTTCTTCACCATTTTTTGTCATGGGGTTATGCTCGACCCCTTTCGGCACGACGATGATCTCGCCTTCTTTGACCACTTCGGTGCGGTCTCTAAACTGCATATACAAAGTGCCTTTGATCACCTGAAAAAACTCATCTTCATGTTCATGGGCATGCCAGACAAATTCACCTTTCAGTTTTGCCAATAGCACCTGCATATCATCTACGACCGCTATTTGGTGAGGGTGCCA
>JANQOD010000151.1 GCA_028289745.1 Allomuricauda sp.
AATTGTAGAGATGGCAGGGCAGCAATTTAAGGTTGCGAAAGACCAGAAAGTGTACGTGCACCGTTTGCAGACCGAAGAAGGCAAAAAAGTGACCTTCGACAAGGTATTGCTATTAGATGACGGTAGTAACGTTATCATTGGCGCCCCGGCCATAGAAGGTGCAGCAGTCGAGGCCAAAGTGGTCAAGCACCTGAAAGGCGATAAGGTCATCGTCTTTAAGAAGAAAAGAAGAAAAGGTTACCGCAAGAAAAACGGGCACAGACAATATTTGACCGAGATCGTGGTTGAAGGCATTGTTGCCAAAGGGGCCAAGAAAGCGGCTCCGGCAAAAGCCAAAACAGAGAAACCCGTTGCCAAGAAGGAAACTACCAAAGCAGCGGCGCCAAAGGCGAAGGCCGCACCAAAAAAAGAAACCAAGCCAAAAGTCGCTGAAGATTTGAGCAAAAAGACAGTGGCCGAATTGAAAGAAATGGCAAAGGCCAAAGAGATCAGTGGCTATTCATCGATGAAGAAGGCCGAGCTTATTGAAGCTTTGAGTAAATAAGAACCAAAAAGAAAATATCATGGCACACAAGAAAGGTGTAGGTAGTTCAAAAAACGGTAGGGAATCAGAATCTAAACGCTTGGGCGTTAAGATTTTTGGTGGCCAGGCCGCAATTGCCGGCAATATCATAGTCAGGCAAAGGGGTACCAAGCACAACCCCGGTGAAAATGTGTACGCTGGTAAAGACCATACCTTACATGCCAAAGTTGATGGCATTGTACGTTTTGAAAAGAAAACGGGAGGCAAATCATATGTTTCTGTAGATCCTTTCGAAGCCTAATCTATCATAAGGTCAAAAAATGTAAAGAGCCCTGACACATTTGAAGTCGGGGTTTTTACTTTTTAGCCCACCATGTTCCAACCCCACCATATGGTACAAGGTGATTTTCTCTTTGTTCTTATCCGTAATTTTGAAGCAGACATTTTACTTTCTCGTTTCAGATTGGTTTCGGTTGCTTTTGTTTCATGATTCGTTCGTTTTTTAATTTGACGTATGAAAACCGTGTTTACGACCAAAAATCTGTTGAAGTTTATGTTTTGAACAGATGGGTAACGGATTGATTTTACAATGCTCTGAATCATATCTTCAACACCCTAAAAATAGCAACAGCCCTTTTTTGATCGGCTATGTCTGGGCTATAGCAATCTCTCAGCGATTTCTTGCCAACTGTCGACCCTTTCGTAGCTGTTTTGGTGAATGTTGTGGGGCGAGGTAAATAGTAAGGCCCTACCATCAAAATGCTCAAGATTATAGGCCCGATCATCGATAAGAACATCTCCGCGCAAAATAAATTTATCTCCACAGAGAATTCGTCGCCTCCAATGGATGAACGGAAAATATTCGTCTAGCCAATCACTTTTTTCCTTCAGGGAGTGTGGAAATTGCATAGCGGCCGAGGCAATGTACACCTCATGTTTTTTATAAAGCTCATGTAACACCTCTTGGCTACCTTCAATGGGTTTCAAATCTTTAAAGAAACCGATAGCACGTGCGTGGTCTCGAACAGATTTTTGATGCGCCTCGGGCACAACCTGCCAGACTTCCTTGCCCTGGCATTGTTCGGCGGTCAGGGTTTTATCAAAATCTTTGTTGTAAAGCTCGATATGTCTTAGATAGGTGTCGGCAAGTACCTCGTCCATGTCAATAAATACTGTCATCGGTAAAATTTTTACTAATTAGGGAAAAATCAAAATTATTTTTTTCATAATGTAAAAACCCTCGCATTGCTGCAAGGGCTTTATATCTAAAAATACTACACTTTGTTTGGAATCTAATACCTGTAGTATTCAGGTTTATAGGGCCCTTCTACCTTAACACCGATATAGGCCGCTTGGTCTTCTTTTAACTCGGTCAGTTCTGCGCCAAGGCGCGCCAAATGCAGTTTGGCCACCTTTTCATCAAGGTGTTTGGGCAATGTGTAGACTTTGTTCCCATACTTGTCACCGTTGTTCCACAATTCAATTTGGGCCAAGGTCTGGTTGGTGAATGAATTGCTCATAACAAAGCTGGGGTGGCCAGTGGCACAACCAAGGTTTACCAATCGGCCCTCAGCCAAAATTATGATATCTTTTCCATCAATGGTGTATTTGTCTACCTGCGGCTTGATCTCATCTTTGGTGTGCCCGTACGCACCGTTGAGCCAGGCCATATCAATTTCATTGTCAAAATGCCCGATGTTGCAGACGATGGCCTTGTCTTTTAAGGCACGAAAATGTTCTTCGCGAATGATATCCTTATTGCCCGTTGCGGTGATGACCACATCGGCATTTTGTACTACGGTCTCCAACTTTTTTAGCTCGTAACCATCCATACAGGCCTGCAGGGCACAGATGGGGTCAATTTCGGTAACCGTTACAATGGCACCGGCACCCCTGAACGAAGCCGCCGTTCCCTTGCCCACATCACCATAACCGGCCACGACAACACGCTTGCCCGCCAACATGGTATCGGTGGCACGGCGAATGGCATCAACGGCACTTTCTTTACAGCCGTATTTATTGTCGAACTTTGATTTGGTGACGGAATCGTTCACGTTAATGGCAGGCATGGGCAGCGTACCTTTTTTCATACGCTCATATAACCGGTGAACACCTGTCGTGGTCTCTTCCGATAATCCTTTGATGCCGGCTGCCAATTCTGGATACTTGTCGAAGACCATATTGGTCAAATCACCCCCATCGTCCAAAATCATATTTAGTGGTTCTCTTTCTTCCCCAAAGAACAAAGTCTGCTCAATGCACCAGTCAAATTCTTCTTCTGTCATGCCTTTCCATGCATATACCGGAATTCCGGCAGCCGCAATGGCAGCGGCAGCATGATCTTGGGTAGAGAAAATATTACACGAGCTCCAGGTGACCTTTGCGCCCAGTTCGATCAGGGTTTCTATCAGAACGGCGGTCTGTATGGTCATATGAAGGCATCCTGCTATACGGGCACCCTTTAGGGGCTGTTGGTCTTTGTATTCTTCCCGAAGAGACATCAGTCCGGGCATTTCTGCCTCGGCGAGTTCGATTTCTTTCCGACCCCAATCCGCAAGTGAAATATCTTTTACTTTGTAGGCCACATAGGGAATTGTCTTCGTGCTCATTATCTATTTGATTTTACTTTCGTAGCTTCGTTTTTATTAGGCCACAAAGGTACGAATAACTTAACTCTTTCAAGTGCCCCTTTACAAAACGATAACAGAATCAAACAATACCAAAATTTATATATGGAAGGTCACAGAATCGGAAGCTGATCTTTCAAGAGAGGTAGTATTGACCCCACATTGCCAAAACCGTGTTAACGGGATGAAGTCTGAAATGCACCGAAGGGCTTTTTTGAGCATCAGGCATTTGATGTCATTGTCAGGCTATGAAGACAAAGATCTCTATTACGATGAGATGGGGAAGCCCCATTTAAGGGACGGAAACCATATTTCTATCACCCACTCACATGAGTTTACGGCGATCATTGTCAGCAAATCCCAACAGGTGGGGATCGATATTGAGAAACAGCGTGACAAAATCTTAAAAATTGCCTATAAATTTACCCCCATTGAAGAATATAGAACCTTGGCCAACACCGGGGCCATCATACGAAAGCTGACCATTGTTTGGGGCGCTAAAGAATCACTGTACAAGATTTATTCCAAAGGCGGACTCAGCTTTTTGAGACATATTGATGTTCAAGACTTCTCTTTTCAGCAGGGAAGTACCACCGCTGAAATATTGTATAAGGGCGAATTGTCACAATACGCGGTCAAGTTCTTGGAATTCGAAGGCTTCACCTGTGTTTATGCACTTAAAAGGGCAGATGACTGAAAGAAATTTGATTTCTTTGCCAATCAAAGAAAAACTTCTTTATGGATATTTCAGTCGAATTGACCCTTACCCCTCTGCATGACAACTTTGAACCGCCCATTGTCGATTTTATCAAAAAATTGAGGGATTCTGGTTTGAAAATTTTAGAAAACCCGCTTAGCACCCAGATATTTGGCAATTATGATGAGGTCATGCGCTTATTGACCGATGAAATAAAGGAAGCCTTTGAGAATACAGAACATGTTTTGTTGTACATGAAAATCGTAAAGTCAGACCGTAGCGGTTATGAACCCCATTTTTGATTTTTTCCTGGGCCCCTATGAAGAGCGGGCGGTTTCGTTGATTATTTTAGAGGCCACTGCCTTCTTTTTTGGCATTGCCAGTGTGATCTATGCCAAACGCGAAGATATCATGGTCTATCCGACCGGTTTGGTGGCCACTGCCATTACCACCTACATATTTTTTGTAGATCGACTTTTCGGTGATATGATGATGAATTTCTATTTTTCGATCATGAGTATTTACGGGTGGTGGAATTGGGCGCGCCGAAAAAGCAATAGAGAGTATGCAGTTCACATTTCAAGAACCAATGCAAGGGAAAAAGGGATTGGTTTTGTGTTGTTTTTACTCACCATGTTGGTCACCTATGGGGTGTATAGGGCATTTGGGGCGACTATCGAAACCTCGAACTACATTGATATTTTCACTTCTGGCATCTTTTTTACCGCAATGTGGTACATGGCCAATAAAAAGCTGGAAAATTGGACGCTCTGGATTTTGGGAGACCTAATAACCGTACCTTTGTACGCATATAGGGGGTGGGGCATGTTTTCATTGCAATACCTCATCTTCACCATACTGGCCATACAGGGATATCTCGCATGGAAGAAAAGTTTGCACAACGACCTTCAGACCTCATCAAAATAGTGCTCTACGGCCCTGAATCGACCGGTAAGACCACGTTGGCCGAACAATTGGCAGATCATTACGATACCGTATGGGTGCCAGAGTATGCTCGTGAATATCTTCAAGAGAAATGGGATAGGGAGCAAAAAACATGTGAACCAAAAGATTTATTGCCCATTGCAGAAGGCCAAATGGCAATTGAAAATGATTTGGCAAAAAAAGCCGATACGCTATTGATATGTGATACCGATCTTTTAGAGACCAAGGTCTATTCTGAAGCCTATTACCTTGGCTATTGCGATCCGATTTTAGAAAAATATGCCTTGGCCAATAGCTATGACCTTTATCTATTGACCTATATCGATACCCCTTGGGTCAAAGACGATCTTAGGGACAAGCCTGATGAAAGAAAGCGAATG
>JANQOD010000154.1 GCA_028289745.1 Allomuricauda sp.
TGGGCAAAGAAGAATTTCTTGCGGCCATAAAAGGCTATCATGACAGTTTTGATAACATAAAATATCAAGAGGGCGTGGTCACTGCAGATTCAATCGTCGGGGGCTTCTATTCAGGCTCCAATTACCCTAAAGAGACCGCCACAAAGAACCCCAATGTAATTCGTGTATATGGCACTTGGACCGGCACGCATGCAGAAAGCGGGCAAGAAGTCGGTGTGAAGTTCTTTAACCTGACCTCCTTTAATGAAGATGGCAAAATTGCTACCATGTCAGATTATTTTGATTTAAGTAGCCTAGCGCCAAAAGAGACAGAAGACTAAGGGCAAAATATTGAAATTGAATTTCAATTTGATTTTAAAGCCATATTAACTATCCAACATCAAATTTATACACAATGAAAAGTATCAAAATTATCGGTTTGGGCATCTGCCTACTGTTCGGAGCGCAGAATCTGCTTTCGCAAGAAATGACCTCAAAGAAGTACGACAACCCACAATGGTACAATGTCGTTTTGGTCGACTATAAACCGGGCACTTATGACAAGGCCCAGTCTATCATTCAAGACTACTTCATAAAGGCAAGTGAAAAGGCTGGCACACCGCAGCCCGTAATGGCCCTTGAACTGAATTCGGGATCATATGACAGTATGTTGCTTTGGCACATGAAAGAGGGTATCGAAGGCATGAATTGGGATATAAGCCCTGATGATATCAAGTGGCGAACGGCACTGAATGAAATTGCCGGCAGCGCCGAAAAGGCATCTGAGATCTTAAAGGATTATCAGTCTTGCATCGCATCGAGCAGCAATACCATAGCACGCCTTAGGTGAGGTGTGGTTTTCACAAAACGATTGACCATTGTACAAAATTCAATCGATTGTGAACTATTAATAATTTATAGCAAAAATCAACAAACAATGAAAAAAGTACTCATTACACTATTGCTGATTCCCTTTCTTATGTCAGCACAAGAAAATCAACAAGAACCCATTTTTATGAACGTAATGCTGACCCCGAACCCTGCAAAGATCACTGAGTTCGAGGCAGGTCTGGCCGCCCACAATAAAAAGTTCCATGCAACCGGGCCCAATGCCGTTAGGGTGTATTGGATCGCCAGTGGAAAGCATTCTGGGAAATATATTTGGAGCATGGGCCCTACCAGCTGGGCCGCCTTCGATGAAGCCAATAACCCTGATTCGGCACATTCTGCCGACTGGAACGCCAATGTGGCCCCCTATGCCGAGGCAGATATGACCACTACGTATTGGAAGGGAGATGCTAAACATTCGCATTTAACGAAAGATTTTGAAATGAAAAATCTGGCCATTTTCTATCTAGACATCAAACGCTTTAAAGAGCAGGCCTTTATGGGTGTTTTAGATAAGGTGACCAAAGTTTTCAAGGAAAAGGACGGTGATGAACAATGGGGAGTTTACTTCAATGAACTACACAGCCCCAAGTACCAAGATATGGTTTGGGTCAACTTTTTCGATTCCATGGCATTCATGGGTAGGGAAGACAAATTCGCCCAATGGTATGAAGAAGTGCACGGTGAAGGGACTTTCATGACATTTTTAAAGGAATTTGAAGATTCGACCCATGGCAATTATTCAGAACTTTGGACATTTAGGGAAGACCTAAGTGGTCTTTCTGGGCAAGTTCAGGTCACTTCCGGTCAATAGCATATTTCTTGTAAAAAACGAAAAGGGCCTTGATAAGGCCCTTTTTTTTATTCAGTGGTGTACTGTTTGTAAATGGCTTTTTCAAATGCCTCCCAATGGGCGTCCGTCATTCGTTCGGGTGTAAAAAGACATATGCCCTTTGCGCCATTTTGCATAGATGTGGCAATGGCGGTACCCAACTCTTCTGGCAAGAGACCATGGTTCTCAGGATCATTTTCACTGGTCTTGTTCTCTGGATTGGGACAAATAAAGAGTCCGCTGTAAACGGGTGCTCCGTTCTTAGCCGCTGCAGTCTCTTCCGCTACCATTTCACCGACCCATTCAGGGCCTTCGAGATAAAAATCATTGTAGTTCATCGGGTAAACCGCGTCTAAATTCCAATTGCTCCATTCTTGACGTACTATTGACTTTGCAATGGATGGCCCCGGAAACACGGCCGCATTGACTTTTTTGCCCTTGGCATGTGCTACTTCTGCAAGTTGGTTGACTATTTTGGTAATCAGGTCATACCTATATTGCTTCCATTCGGGCACCTGTGAGGGATCTTCGACCTCTTTGATATCGATTCCGGTCTTTTCTTTGAAATCATTTACGCATAGGTCGCCGTAGCAGTAATCATATTGGGGATATTCACGGTCCATTACCAGACCGTACTTGTCCCAAAGTCCGCGTGCCAGAATCACATCGGGAAAACGTATATAATCCAAATGAATGCCATCGACCTCTTCCACTTCGGCCACACTACCGTACAGTTCGGCCAAAAAGTTCTGAACCCCTTCTTCATTGGGGCATAAAAAGGTATAATAGGGTACATATGCGGGGTTTTCAAGCGCTGATTCGCCCAAGCCATTGGTGGCATACCATTCAGCCTCTAACTTTGGGGTTTTGGCCTGTACCATCGTCGGGATCCATGTATGGAACTCCAATCCCACTTCCTTAGCTATGGCCCCTACCCTTTTATAAGTGGCAGGATCATGACCACCATTGTACATCAAGCCATCAATTCCTTTTTCCCGGTAGTCTTCGAATTTCGATTTTATTTCAGTATCAGTGGCCTCACCAGGGCCACCTGTCCATGCATATACCGGTATTTTATGTTTTTCAGCGCATGCTCCCAAAACCAAAACCAAAATTACCATTGAAAACAATTGTCTCATTGCAGCAGTATTTACGATTGTAAACCACAAGATACAGAACTGTTTTGGTGATTATCCATATATTAGATTAACAGCACCGCAATGAGCACAGACAACGACAAAAACAATAAATACCGTACATGTATATACCCCATTACTACAAAAACGAAAACCTGGAAGAAGTTAAAGCGTTTCTGAAAAAAAACAGTTTTGGCATTTTGGTGAACCAAGTCGATGGCAAGCCATGGGCAACGCATATTCCGATGGAACTCGAGACCAATATGGCGGGCGAAGATGCGCTGGTCGGTCACATTTCAAAGGCCAATCAACAGTGGAAGGCTTTCACCGATAATGCAGAAGTACTCTGCATTTTTAATGGGCCACATGCCTATGTTTCCTCTTCTTGGTACCAAGAGGAAGAAGTGCCCACATGGAACTATATCGCCGTGCATATCTATGGAAAACTGACCGTACTTGATGAAGGGGCGACCATGAAAGCCCTGCACCGATTGGTCGATAAATACGAGCAGCGATCTGAAAACCCCATCTCATTACATGATATGTCACCCAAAACATTGCGACAGGTCAAGGGAGTGGTCGGTTTTCAAGTAAAGATCAATGAGATCCAGGCGGCATACAAACTATCGCAGACAAGACCTGAAGATCATGCTTCCATTATCAAACATTTAAAAGAACGAGGTGTAACAGCAACAGAAATTGCACGACATATAAAAAAACAATCTAATTTCAAACAAAACGACTGAACCATGTTACATTCAAAATTTTGGCAAGCTTTTTTTGCCCTGGCCCCTATATTCATAGGTATACTTTCCATAGCCTTCTACATGTATTTCGTCTTTAACCTGGTAGCCGACATTGAGGCTGCCGAAGCATATGATAGAGAGGTATCGCCTTCGATGATACTGGGTAATATTGCTTGGTTTATGGGCTTCATCGTCTTGATGATCCTTGTTTCATTATCAAGTCTGGTATTCTATATTGTACATGCCGTGCAAAACCCAAATTTGAAGGGCAACAGTCTATTGGTGGTATGGATTCTGCTCTTCATTTTTATTGGCGGAATCGGCCAACTTATTTATTGGCTGGTCGAAATAGTAGGAAAAAGGGACCAGTTGGAAACCGGTTAAAAAAGAAATGGCCCGGGGCGAGGGCCATTTCTAGATCAACTCCCATTAGCAAAGGAGTATGACCGAACAATCACTCTTCATCAAACAATGTCTCTGCATAGTTTGAATATCTTGGGTTCTCAACATGCATGATCCACATGTCTTGATCGTATTTTCCGTTCAACTGTGAGGTATAGGCGGTACGGGCTGCCATATCATTGTCATAGTAGGCCAAATAGACATAATTCAGTCCGTTTTCAGGGTTTTTGAAAAATTTCGGGTCTAAACCCTCATCTTTCAACTTTTTTATGAAGCGATGTAGGTACTGCTCATTTCCAAAGACATTGACCACAATATAATGCCCCTTGCCAATACCATCAAGTTTGATGTACTTCTCTATGGGCTTGAACGCCCCACCTGTAAATATGCCTTTTTGGGGCTTTTTCTTGCGTTCATCCCTGGTTATCGCGGCTATGTCATTTTTAAAGGTTTCCGCTTTCACGTTCTTGGCCAAGAAAAGCGCTTCGGCCTTTTTGTCTATTTCAGGCTTGTTCTGTTTATTCTCATGGCGAACCATTCTCATGACCATTTCAAACCGTTGCTCTAAATCTCGCTGACGGTTGGTTTCCATGGAATCTAACCTGAAAATCAATTCATCGATAATGGCCAGATTCATGCGTTGTTGATCTTTGATTTCGGCCAGTTCTTTCTGCAACGGGCTCAAATCTGGCCTTTTCTTGGGTTTTTCAACCTCTTTTTCGACCACGGCCAATTCATCGTCTTGGTCAACATCTTCGGAAGCATAGGTGTTTCTGGTAAGATTTGGGACGAAAGAGTATGCTACCGAGATTTCATGGGTCACCCCTAGGTTGCCCAATGATCCGTTAAG
>JANQOD010000164.1 GCA_028289745.1 Allomuricauda sp.
CAGTTTGGGCAAAATACCGGACTTGTAGACCAAATATCCAAAAGGGAATAGCCATAGGGCCCAAAAATTTTGCCCGATAAGATTGCCATAGTTGAACTGGGTCAAATAAAACATCACCTGTTCTTGCAATTGATCGGTAGGTATAGGGTCATTTGAGATGGAACTGAGAATGGCAAACTTGTTCATTAAGTTGGAAAATAGAATTGGAACACTTGGCACGGCAAGGGCCACCATGGTTATAGCAACCGGTTTGTTTACGAAATGAAGTAGTTTGTACAAGACCAAGGGCAACAACAAAAAAGCGGTGAAGCTTAGGCTCTCTGCAACTATCCCGAGCCTGAACAATAAATTTGAACTTTTGATATTTGATAAGGTGGTGGCTGAATCGGTGAAAACAATCAGTTGGGAAGGAACATACATCAAACTGAAAATTCCAAATACAACGACAAGAAGGTAAAGCAGGCCTGCGAGTCTTGCCGTCTTTTTATTGGTGGTCATTTTTTTTGTTTTTATGTTTGACGAACTTGACTGGTGATTGTTACAAACATCAACAAGAACCGAAGTATCTTTGCAGTATGGCGATTCAACAAATCATGGATTTGGTCGATAAAGGCCTTATGCTTCCCTTGATGGAAGAATTCTATACCATTCAGGGAGAAGGTTTCCACAAAGGTACCGCTGCTTATTTTATTCGGATTGGAGGCTGTGATGTGGGTTGTCATTGGTGCGATGTGAAAGAAAGTTGGAATGCCGAAACCCATCCGCCAACGGCCACAGGGAGCATCGTCGAAAATGCCGCTAAATATTCAGATACCATTGTTGTAACTGGTGGCGAGCCCCTAACATGGGACATGGGGCCATTGACAGCATCTTTAAAAGAAAGAGGCCTCAAAATTCATATTGAAACCTCAGGTGCCTATCCGTTGACCGGGGTTTGGGACTGGATTTGCCTTTCCCCCAAAAAAAATAAACTGCCTGTGGGCAACATCCATCAAAAGGCTGATGAACTAAAGGTGATCGTGTACAACAACCATGACTTCAAATTTGCCGAAGAGCAGGCAGAAAAGGTGCGCAAAGACTGTATTTTGTACCTACAGCCTGAATGGAGTGTACGTGAAAAAGTGACTCCCCTTATCGTTGATTATGTAATGCGACACCCCAAATGGAAGGTGTCGTTACAAACGCATAAATACTTGAATATTCCCTAGAAAGACTATCTGCCCCCATTGTTCTGAAGATCTAGTATGCATTCAGCATCCAAATCGGGGACCACTGCCGACTTGTTCGCCTCTTGGATCAATAGGTTCAATATGGTATTGCCCGATAAGGAACAGGCTGATTTTATATCTTCGGCAAATTTGACCGTGGGGGCCATCTTTCTTGCAGCGCTGAATTGTAGCTCGGCCCGCATTAAACAGCCTTCTACATTACAGTGGTTTTGAGATTCTGGGTCTTCGTGATCGTTTACAGGAATGGTTCCTAGGTCTACGAGACCGAATAGATGTCCGAATTCGTGATTGAGTGTGGCCGTTTCAACATCGGTAAGGGTTATCAATACACTTCTACTGGCAAGCTCACGTATGGTTCGCTCAAAAATGACCATTGAGGTATTCAAATACACTGCACCAAGAGTGACAAGGTTTTCATCTTCATTATCGTCATCAGAGGGGGCATCGGCAAAATAGATATAGACGGCCACGGTCGAACCATCATTGTAGGCAGTTCGGTTTTCGTCTTCTAGATTGGCTATCTCTTGTAGGGTCAAGGTTTCTTCATTGGGTGACGGCAATTCATTGTAAATGATCTCAATATCTTCTTTGAAAGTGTGCAGTCTGAGATAATCCTGAAAATTGTCGATGGTCTGTTGTGTGGGCCTGAAACCTGTGACATAGGCTATTTCGATCTGCAACTTATCAAAGTTGGCGTTTGAGAGAATATCATTGGCAGAGGCACCCGTGGCCAATAGATTGGCAGATTTATCAACCCCGCCTTGCCCATCATCATCGGTGCCCGAACCAGGGCCGTTACCATTATCATTGGAGCAGGAAAGTGAAAAAATGAGCAGAATGCCCAAAAGAGGATACAAGAACTTTTTCATTACAATTGTTTTCTTCTTCTTCTTAAACGTTAGATGATGTTGTTCTATTATGGTTTAATGGTCAACCTTGCCAAATAGTCGTAGTGTTCACCCTGGCTTACAAGTTCACAGTTAAAATTATTGGTCCCGGCTATATTCTGTAAGGTGTGGTAATCGATGTACAGCCAATCAAATGGGTTGCTTCTTTTGTGGTTATATGCTATGGTGAATTGTACTTCACCGTAATAGTTCAGCTCTTTGGGAATCCAATGGCCACCATCTTCGTCCTTATCGTACATATATATAATGTCGCTAGAATCCATTAGTATTTGCCCCCCAGGCTTCAATAATTTTTTGAAGTGATCCAAATAAATAGTCAATTTCTCTAACCGGCCCACGATGCCGATACCGTTCATCAATAGCAATAGTGTATCAAAAGTTGTTCCAGAATAGGTTAAAATATCACCATGGACCATTTTGGTGAGCCCGCGAAGCTTACAAGTGCCAACGGCGCCTTTTGATGCGTCAATGGAGGTTACCTCATGGCCTTTCCCTTGAAGATAAAGACTGTGTGAACCAGCCCCACAACCAATATCCAGAATTTTACCTTTACAGAGGTGAAGTGCTTTTTGCTCGAGCTTAGGCATTTCAGAATAGTTTCTGAAGAGATAAGGTAAAGACATTGTGTCTTCCTCATCCAATGAGGAAAAAGTTTTGATGTCTTCGGTATATGTTCCCTTTTGAAAATCGAGTAGGGCCTGACCCAAAATATCGTCCATTTCAAAAAAATTGTACCACAAAAGTGGAACTTTTTTTTATACCAGCTCATAATTAGAAATGGGCCAAAGAAAATGTTTCTTTTGTCGGCCGATTTTTAATTGGGAAATGATATTATGAAGGGCTAACACTATTTTGCATAATTTTGATTTATGCAACGTATGCTAGAGAATTTACCGAATAAGGCCCGAAAAAAGTACACAGAAAACAAAAAATTCTTTGCCAAACTCAAGAAGCGGCCTCCAAAAAATTTAGATTATATAATGCAAGAATTGCATGAAGAAGAGTTTGCAAAAACCGATTGCTTGACCTGTGCCAACTGCTGCAAGACCACTGGGCCATTATTTACCCAGGCCGATATTGAGCGGATCGCCAAACATTTTAAAATAAAATCCTCAACATTTATAGCAACCTATTTAAGGGTTGATGAAGACCAAGATCATGTGCTGAAAGAGGTGCCCTGTACTTTTTTGGGCGCCGATAATTACTGCTCGATTTATGAAGTGCGGCCAAAGGCCTGTCGTGAATATCCGCATACCAACCGAAAGAAGTTTCAGCAAATCACTGATTTGACGCTCAAGAACGTGGCCATATGCCCAGCGGCCTTTAATATAGTGGAGGCCATGAAGAGAAAAATGGTTCTGTGAGCTGTTGATAGTTGACAGTCGGCCGTGAAATTGGGGCCTGATGCGACGAAAAGGGAACTTAAAGCCTAGACCTGGGACTTCCTGCATAGGCCGACAACGGTCACCGGGCATCCGGCAACCAACATCCAACAATAATTTTTGAACTTGTGCTTGATTCTTGAATTTGTATTTTTAAAAGATGGAACAGCTAATGAATTATTTCGAGACCATTCCCCCATTGCACCGAACGCTTATTTTGGTGGGAGGGATTACCTTTTTCTGGATTTTGGAAGGCATTGTGCCGCTGTTCAGTGTCAAATACAAAAAATGGCGTCATGCCCTGCCCAATTTCTTTTTTACCCTGACGACCATTTTGGTGAATTTTCCATTGGCATTTTTGTTGCTTAAAACCTCTGATTGGGCGGTTCAAAACGATTTTGGCATTATCAATTGGCTTCCCGAAATGCCACTTTGGTTATATGTAGTGCTGGGCGTTATGTTGTTGGATCTGATCGGGGCCTATGCTGCCCACTGGGTCGAACATAAAGTGAAACCGTTTTGGATGATCCACCTCGTACACCATACCGATCACAATGTTGATACCACCACGGCCAATAGGCACCATCCGCTCGAAAGTCTGATCCGCTATTTTTTTACCCTGCTCGGTGTCTTTCTTGTGGGAGCCCCAATAGGTATCATCATGTTATATCAAAGTCTATCGGTCGTGCTGTCACAGTTCAATCATGCAAACATTCGGTTGCCCAAAAAAGTGGATGATGCCCTGAGTTGGGTGATCGTCTCGCCCGATATGCACAAAGTGCACCATCATTATGTTTTGCCCTATACCGATTCAAACTATGGAAATATTTTCTCGATTTGGGACAGACTTTTTGGCACCTATATGAAGCTTGATCCAGAGAAAATCGTATATGGGGTCGATACCTTTCCCGATGAAAAAGAGAACGGCAGTATTTTAGGATTGTTAAAACAGCCGTTTCATAAATACCGGAAGCCTACGACCGGTCAATCATAGGTTATATATTTCTCCCTGATTTCTTAAAACAGCTCTAAATTTACTTTTGAAGTAATAGGTAATTTTTTTGGAACACTATTTACTATTTGATAAAAAGGTGAATTGGCAAGAATAGGAAGCAACGCACCGAGAAGGGGATTTTTTTGCCGATTTTAATTTACAGTTATTATTTTTCTAAGGGAAACAGACTTTCCTTCTGGGGTAAACCCTTCTAAACAGATCTCAAAATCACCACTGATATCTGACGTATAGAAATCGACAAGG
>JANQOD010000177.1 GCA_028289745.1 Allomuricauda sp.
TTGGCGATCGGATACCCGGTTGCCTTTGAGGCCAAAGCCGATGATCGCGATACCCTTGGGTTGATCTCTATGGCAATAATGTCTTCTTTCTCATCTGGACTCACGGCAAACTGTACATTACAGCCGCCCGCAAAATCTCCGATACTGCGCATCATGTGAATGGCCATATCACGCATACGCTGAAAAGTACGGTCAGAAAGTGTCATCGCCGGAGCCACCGTGATGGAGTCGCCCGTATGGATGCCCATGGGATCCATGTTCTCGATGGTACAGATAATGACCACGTTATCGTTCTTATCGCGCAACAATTCCAATTCGTATTCTTTCCAACCCATCAATGCCTTGTCTATCATCACTTCGTGGATAGGGGAAACTTCCAGTGCATGGCTCAACTGATTGTCAAATTTTTCTGGATCGTATACAATAGACGCACCTGCGCCCCCAAGTGTAAATGAAGCGCGTATCACCAACGGAAAACCAAACTCTTGGGCGATTTCCTTTCCTTTCAAAAAAGAGGTTGCTGAGGCTTGTGGTGGCATACCGATCCCTATTTTCAGCATCAGTTCCCTAAACTTCTCCCTATCTTCAGTAATGTTGATGGCATCGATATCGACACCGATGATCTCGACATCAAAATCTTCCCAAATGCCCTTTTCATCGGCCTCGATACATAGGTTCAACGCCGTCTGCCCGCCCATGGTCGGCAATACCGCATCGATATTCGGGTGCTTTTTAAGAATCTCAATGATCGATTTGGTGTTCAACGGTTTTAGATACACATGATCGGCCATCGTGGGATCGGTCATGATCGTGGCAGGATTGCTATTGATCAAAACCGTTTCAATACCGTCTTCTCGCAAAGAACGAAGTGCTTGTGATCCTGAATAATCGAATTCGCATGCCTGACCGATAATGATAGGGCCAGAACCAATGATCAATATTGATTTGAGATCGTCTCTTTTGGGCATTTTGTCAGTTGATTTTTCTTCAAACGTTAAAACTAGGTCAAAAAAAAGGTGCTAAACAAAAAAGTAGCACCTTTCAATTAAAAGTTATTGACAGTCATTTATTTCTTATGTCTTGGCTCAGATGAAACAGACAATTTTTTTCTTCCTTTGGCCCTTCTTCGGGCAAGAACCTTACGACCACTGGCCGTTGCCATGCGCTCTCTGAAGCCATGCTTGTTTCTTCTCTTTCGTTTCGATGGCTGATACGTTCTTTTCATCAGTGAAATTTTTTATGGATTCAGGATAGTGCTCAGACTACCCAAAAAATTCTGGGCGCAAATATACAAAGAGTTTTTACTTCGGCAAATGGGTTCGAGAAATTATTCCCCAAGTTTTTGTTACTTTTGTTGGCCCAAAAACGACGTCTTGATTAGACAGAAATTTCATAAAAGCGACCATAAATGTTCCATAAAAATATAAAAATCGTCATAGCGGCCTTGATCGTGGGTTTTGCGGGTTATCAGTTTGTCGAAGGTTATATTGGCAACGGTATTTTTTTGATCCTGCTCTCGTTGGTCTTCATTTTTCTCTATTTCCGCAATGAGTTCATTTTGATGGCTTTCTTGAGAATGCGCAAACAAGATATGGAAGGCACCCAAAGATGGCTTTCAAGAATCAAAAATCCAGAAACGGCATTGGTCACCAAGCAGCAGGGCTACTACAACTACTTGCACGGGATCATCTATTCACAAAAAAATCTGACACAAGCGGAAAAATATTTCAGGAAAGCGCTGAAACTAGGCCTCAATATGGATTATGATGTGGCCATGGCCAAATTGAGCCTGGCGGGCATCGCCATGCAGAAAAGAAGGAAACGTGAGGCCACTACCCTACTTCAAGAAGCAAAAAAGCTGGATAAGAACAACATGCTGACCGAACAGATCAAAATGATGCAGCAGCAGATGAAACGAATTTAACTTATTTGCTCTCGCGGTAATATCCCTTGTTCGGGATCTCTATCACATACATCTTGCCAGAACCATTGTTCAAATGTGGTTCTCGCAGCCATGGGTTATGACGCTTCAGCACCTTGTAGCTAATTTCATAAAGGGATGCAAAATCTGCCCAGCTTGACACTACGGTATCTACCTCTACCGAAAATGTGGGCACCGCTTCATAGAGGTCTTTCTTTTCTAACTCAAAGCCATATTTTTCTGGCTGTGACAAAATCTCTTTGATAGCCATGATCCGAAACACATAACGCCCCGTTTCCTCACCCAACAGCAAATCATAATAATCATCGGCCTTTTGAATGTTCATGTACTTTTTGATCCCGGCCGGACCCGCATTGTAGGCAGCTGCAGTGAGTGTCCAAGTGCCAAAGCGGTCTTTCCATTTTTTGAGGTATTCACAGGCCACTTGGGTCGCTTTTTCAACATGGTAACGTTCATCAACATTGCTATTGACCTCTAAACCGTATTCTCGGCCTGTGGTCTTCAAAATCTGCCAAAAACCTGTGGCACCGGCAGGTGAAACCACATTTTGCAGGCCACTTTCAGCAACCGCCAAATATTTGAAATCATCTGGAATTCCGTTTTTGGCCAAGATGGGTTCGATGATAGGGAAATACTTGTTGGCCCGCTTCATCAACAAAAGGGCATTTGATTGCCAGTAAGTATTGACCAAAAACTCTCGGTCGACACGTTCCATGATTTCAGGGTCATCAAGCGGAACTTGCTCTCCTGCAAAATTGAGGTCTTCAGGAATATCGATGGCACTGATACGGTAACCATCACTGACATTTTTATCGACCTCTTGTCTTGTCTGTTCTTCGGCTTCTTTGGCCGCCGGGGTACTTTGAACGGCATAGATCAGACTGCCCACCACAAAAAGGGCTCCGATCACGGCCAATATATTTTTGAGATGCTTCATGTTTGTTTGCTAATTATACTGCAAGTTACTATTTAGAACTCTATGATTCCAAAATAATTGTGGGCAGGTGCTCGTTGAACCACTTTGCCCGGTGTATGATCATCGTATGCGTGCCATTTTTTACGGTGATACAATCTTTGATGTTCGAAATGGGAAACACCGCATCTTTCTCTCCATGAATATGAACCAGGTTATCAGGCGGTCTTTGCTGTTTCCAGTTTACAATTTTGTCTATTGACCAATCGATATAATACTTATCTCTTATGGAAAGATACTGCTCATAAAGTTCCAATCGCTTTGTCACTGTTTCACCAAAGGCATATTTCACCAGTAGCTCAACATTGTTCACCATACCGGTCGGTAACAGTTTATGTGCTTTGGTATACTTCGCAAAGAGCATTCGTTTGGGCAACTCTTTACGGCTCTTGACCGTTGAAATGATTATCACTTTTTCAGTGGGGATGTAATTTGCCATCTCTTGTACCAAAAGCCCCCCGAAAGACACTCCTACCAAAACAGGGTCATCATGCCGAATCATTCGGCACATTTTTTTTGCATATTCTTCAAAGGTCATTCCCTTTTCAGGTATGAACCATGAAAGGCATTGTACCTCAAACCTTTCATCAGATAACCTGATACCATCGAATATCGATGGGCCGGCCGCCATACCGGGCATAAAATAAACAGGAATCTTATCGGCCTTCATATTCTGTTTATGGTCGATTAAAAATAGGATATTCGGTATATTTTGACTACTTTTGTGTCAGATTTGTAAAGGGCATAACCCTCTGCGCAAATCATCTAGCCATATAAAGTCAAAAAATTACGAGCAAGGACATCGTAATTTTTTTATCTGGTGCCAAAATTAAACTATATGATTGAAATGGAAATTAAGGACAATAGTTTCTTGCGCCAATTCGAAACTAAAATCGATGGACATCTTGCCAAAATCGAGTATTCATCGCAAGAGCGTAAGATTTTTTTGACCAAGCTGGTAATACCAGAAGAAATTTCTAAAGAGGGCTTTAAAGAAGCTTTCATCAAAGAAGTACTCCACCACATTCAAGAGCAAAATCAAAGGGTGGTACCAACTAGCCCACACATTGCGGGCTTTTTGCGAAAAAACCGACAGTATAAAGAAATGCTCCCGGTTGGAATACGAATCTAAAAAACATCCCGCTTTCGAGCGGGATTTTTTATGCCATTATTTTTTCCTCCACGAATACAAAACGAACCAAGCCATCTTCATCGATCGAGATCAATTCTACCTCATGTAGGGTATTTACCAACCCAGGGTCCCAAGGCGCCTTTACCTTGACATAGTTTTCAGTGAAACCGTGAATATATCCTTCTTTGTTTTCACCCTCGAAAAGTACGGTTCTTTTATGTCCCAACTGGCTTTCATAGAAAGCACGCCGCTTTTTAACCGATAGCCCCCGTAACATTTTACTTCGCTTGTTACGGATATGTTTTGGAACAATGCCCTCCATTTTTGTGGCCAAGGTATCGTCTCGCTCAGAATAGGTAAACACATGCAGGTATGAAACCTCCAATTCATTCAAAAAATGATAGGTGTGCAAGAAATCATCATCCGTTTCACCGGGAAAGCCTACGATCACATCGACGCCTATACAAGCGTGGGGCATCACTTTTTTGATTCGAGCCACCCTATCTACATACAAACTGGACAAGTAACGTCGGCGCATCAATTTTAAAATCTTGTCGCTGCCACTTTGCAGCGGAATATGGAAATGTGGCACAAAACTTTTGCTGTGCGCCACAAAGTCAATGGTTTCGTTTTTTAAGAGATTCGGTTCGATCGAAGAGATGCGCAAACGGTGAACGCCCACTACCCCATCCAGCGCTTTTACCAAATCTAAAAAAGTATGCTCGTGTTTTTTGTTGCCAAATTCCCCTTTGCCATAGTCACCGATATTCACTCCTGTCAATACAATTTCCTTGATGCCCTTTGCGGCGATCTCTGAAGCGTTCTTCAAGACGTTCTCAAGGGTATCACTACGTGAAATGCCACGTGCAAGGGGTATTGTACAATAAGTGCACTTATAGTCACAGCCATCTTGCACCTTCAGAAAAGCGCGGGTTCTATCGCCAATGGCATAGCTGCCCACATAAAAATCTGCCTCTTCAATTTCGCACGAATGCACTTCGCCTATCTCATTCTTGGTCAGGTCGTTCAAATAATCGGTAATCTTGAACTTCTCCGTAGCCCCCAAGACCAGATCGACCCCATCAACATCGGCCAGTTCTTCAGGTTTTAACTGGGCATAACAGCCCACAGCGGCAACAAAAGCTTCCGGATTGGTTCTCTGGGCTTGCTTGACAATGGTCTTAAAGCGTTTATCGGCATTCTCGGTCACCGAACAGGTGTTGATGACATAGATATCGGCCATTTCTGAAAAATCAACACGCAGAAAACCCTCACCTTCAAAACTTCTGGCGATGGTCGAAGTTTCAGAAAAGTTAAGCTTGCAGCCCAAAGTGTAAAAGGCGACTTTTTTCATCAAATGTCTTGATTTTTGCAAGTTGCAAAGATAATCAATAGCCTGCAAGTCATCACAATGTAGAAGTATCCTTAAAAAACCGAATATCGTTACGGTTGAAACTCTAAAAAAATTCACCGAACTTCGTTATTGGTGTTGCACATTGTCAAAACGTCAAACCCCACTTGATCCAACGTTAACAACGATTTGAGTGCACTAAAAGAGCATAGAAACATCATGGTCCTTTTTTTTCTCATTATACTTGTTTCAATGATAAACCCATGTGACAAGAAAGCAATGGAAGAACCGATTACGGCGACAGAAGTATTGTATACTTTTCCTGAAGAAAGCGAACCGCATGAGGCCACTTGGTTGCAATGGCCGCACCATTATCAATATGGTATTGATTTTCGAAATGACCTTGACCCAACTTGGGTCGAGCTTACAAAAGAGCTGATCACAGGTGAAAAAGTATACATAATCGCTTATGATGAAATCGAGAAAAGCAGAATCATCAGACTACTGAACGCACAATCGATCGACCTGACCAATGTCGATTTTAAAATATACGCTACCGATGACTTTTGGGTGCGGGACAATGGACCCATCTATGTTTACGACCGCAATGGAAATTTGGTCATTCAAGATTGGGGATTCAATGGCTGGGGAAATAAGGCAGATTATGCCAACTGCAACACCATTCCTGCCAAAATCGGACAAGACCAAGGCAGAGCAGTACTAGATTTAAATTCAATAATGGTAAACGAAGGTGGAAGTGTAGAACTTGATGGAAATGGAACCTTGATGGCGTGCAAAAGTTCGATCTTAAATGACAATCGAAATCGGGGAATGACACAAGTGGAAGCCGAGAACATATTTAAAAAATACTTGGGAGCAACCCACTTCATTTGGTTGGATGGTCAAATCGGACTTGATATAACCGATCAACACATTGATGGTTTTGCACGATTCGGTAACCCAAACACCATAGTGACCATGAACAATGCCGATCTATTGGCATATGATGTTCTACAGTCAGATATCGATAAATTGTATGCTGCGAAAAACAAAGATGGTGTGGCCTATAATTTCTTGAAATTACCATTGACCCAAAACCATGTTGTGACGACTTACGGAAAAAACCTGGGCTATAAAGGCTCTTACTGTAATTTTTATATAGCCAACACAAAGGTTATCGTGCCTATTTACAATGATCCAAATGACGCCGTCGCCTTACAAAAAATACAGGCCCTTTATCCCAATAGAATAGCTGTGGGGATTGATTTTAGAAACGTATACGCCAACGGGGGCATGACCCATTGTGTAACACAACAACAGCCCAAAGAAAGGTAAAACGCAGCCTAAAAATTACGCCATTTTTCAGTCATCTCATAGACATGCTCTAAAATCGCCTGTTCTTTTTCGTCAAATTCCTTGCCCCTTCTGGCCATCATCACTTTTGCGGTGTCAAAAGCCGCTTTGAGGTTATAGGTGCGAAAACCAGAGGCCCCGCCCCAACTGAAACTGGGTATGAAATTCCGTGGAAAACCCGGTACATAAATGTTGCTGTTCACCCCGATGACCGTACCGGTGTTGAACATGGTATTGATGGCCGTTTTACTGTGGTCACCCATCATGAGCCCACAAAATTGCAGTCCTGTTTGGTCAAAAGTTTGGGTGGC
>JANQOD010000202.1 GCA_028289745.1 Allomuricauda sp.
ATCTTCGGAAGCATAGGTGTTTCTGGTAAGATTTGGGACGAAAGAGTATGCTACCGAGATTTCATGGGTCACCCCTAGGTTGCCCAATGATCCGTTAAGGCTTTTTTCAAAATTATATCCGAATGAAAGTCGTTTGTTCAAATTGAACCCTGTACCTGCTGAAGCGCCATAAAACTGGTCATACCCCCCTTGTATCCAGCCCAGTTTGGGTAGATCCAGAATCAATCCGCCTCCAAAAATGGGGTCTTGCTCTCCCTCAAACCTTGCACGGGCGAGGGGCATCAAACGGCCATCTTCTAAGATACCGTTTCCATTTTTGAATTCGTGGGCATATTGTATGTGACCTGAAAAGGTCTTCTCGTTTATCTTTGAAAGTGTCTCACCACTCTTTAAGTTGAAGTCGAGCAGATTTTGGGCAAAAACGCCAAAGTCAAATTTTCCCAAGGAAAGATTTAGCCCCGGCTGAAATGAAATAATGGAACTGTCATCCAAATCATCGAGCAAGGGGTCTTCTTGTAGGGCTACGGCCCTACTTTCATCAAAACTACTCTTGTAATAGGGCAAATTGAAACCAAAACTAAGGTCACTATTTCTGCCCAATCGAATGCCATGGGCATAGTTTGCCATCACCCCAATATTTGATATAATGCCCGATTGCTGGTTGTACACACTTAGGCCAAGACCTATTCGGTCATTCAAACGTGCGCTATAGCTCAAAAAATAGTTTTGGGCATTGTCTTCAAAATCTGAGCTTTGGCTACGATGAAAAAAATTGAGATAGGTCTTGTCTTCCCGTACCGCAGAAAAGGTAGGATTGATCAAAAACCTATTGAACTTCATCAGGTTCTGAAAGGGAACATTATAGGCCACATAGGGGTTCTCACCCTGCGAACGGGCCAAGGGCACTACTGTCAGAAAAAGCAGCGCCAAAACCAAACAACCTTTGCTTGCAACGCACCAAGGTTTAGTACCGGGGAGAGTATTTGAGACCATAAGCTGCGTATTTCGGAATATTTATAATCCCCAATAAATGCAAGACCGCAAATATCAAAAGTTGTAGGTACGGGAAATATTCAAAGAGAGAGTAGTACTGTAACATAGGCTAAGTCTGCATTTGGGATTGCCCTGTAATATTACATAGATTCTGGATGAAAGACCAATTTTTTCGATGAATTGCGCTATTTTCTTAAAAAGTTGTAAGAAAATACTTTTTTTCAGTACGGGCACTGTTATTTTTTACTAGGTATAAAGTGCCGATACCTCTCATGAAATGTTCACCATCTTTTATGTACCCTACCAAGAAAAAAAATTTGATGCCCCTGTTAACGACCCATTTGCCAATATACATCCTATACCAAGATTCGCACTCACCTACCGGAAAGGTTTCCCTACGAATATTCCCTTCAGCATTACGGCAAACAGCCCATGAAATACAACTTGGAACAAAAAAACAACAATTCGGTAACCAAAGTTTATACCATTGGTAGTATTGTTCCATTTTTGTTCCATTGAAAAGCTCATAAACAGAAAACCATGAAAACACTATCATTCTTTTTAGGATTACTTTTTACGGGCCTTTTGGCCACCGCCCAAGATAACCCGGGCGTTACCGTTACGGTCACCATTGAAAATGTACTTTCAGATGATGGCAAGGTAACGGCATCACTGCATTCGCAAGATACTTTTATGAGAGGCCCAGGAATCAAGAATGCCGAAGTGGAAGCAAAAAAGGGTGAGATCACCCTTACTTTTGAAAATGTGGAGCCGGGCACCTTTGCCATAATGGTACTGCATGATAAAAATGAAAACAATCGAATGGACTTTGATGAAAACGGTATGCCCAAAGAAAACTATGGTATGTCGGGCAATGAAATGCTCATGGGCCCCCCAACTTTTGAAAGTGCCAAGTTCGAAGTAGCCGGTGAAGATTTGGCACTCGACATTCGATTCTAAAGGTCAAAAAAATCATCGATCAAATTATCTGATCCATTCTTAAATCAAGAAAGCCCCGATGTGACATCGGGACTTTCACTTTTACGTTTTGTAATAATCAGATTTCTTCTGCCAACCATGCTTTCATCATCCAGACCGTTTTTTCCTGCTCAGTGATGAAATCGCTCATCATGGCATTTGTACCTTCATCATCGGCATCATCAGAGGCATCGAGTATCTTTCGCTCAATAATCAACAGTTCTTTCAATGAATCGACAATCAAACGAATGGCATCCTCATCATGGGTGATGTTCTTGCCCACCGGCACTTTAGATTGTTCGATATAATCTTCAAACGTATGTTGGGGCACGCCGCCCAATGTAAGAACCCGTTCAGCGATTTCGTCCACTTTAAGATTCGCATCGTTGTAGAGCTCTTCAAACTTAACGTGAAGGTCAAAAAAACGCTTTCCTTTGATATTCCAGTGTATGCCCCGTAAATTTTGGTAGTAACGCTGAAAATTCGCCAACAGCATATTCAAATCATTGCTTAAAGCCTCTGATTTTTCTGCATCTAATCCAATACTATTCAATCTCATGTTCTCTATATTTAATTCATTATAAATTTATTAGATCGAACATTGTTATCATAATAAGATTTATTGATAGTTTTTATATATTTATTGCCACTAATTATTCATTATGACCATCACACAATTACAATATGTATTGGCCGTCGCAGAATATCGAAACTTCACTTTGGCCGCTCAAAAAAGCTTTGTTACCCAACCTACCCTGAGCATGCAGGTGCAGAAGCTCGAAGATGAACTTGATGTGCTCATCTTTGACCGTGGTAAAAAACCCATTTCCATTACCGAAGTAGGAAAAAAAATCGTCGATCAGGCCAAAAACATTGTGGCTGAGGCCGAGCGCATAAAAGATATTGTGGATCAAGACAAAGGCTTCATCGGGGGTGATTTCACTTTGGGGATCATACCCACGGTAATGCCCACTTTGCTTCCGATGTTTCTTCCCACTTTTGTGAAGCGCTATCCAAAGGTGAACTTGATCATCAAAGAACAGTCCACAGAAACCTTGATACGTAACATTCATGACGGCCATCTCGATGCGGCCATTGCCGCTACACCGTTGGAAATAGAGTACATCAAAGAAAAACCGCTTTACTATGAACCTTTTGTGGGATATGTGCCGAACAGTCATCGATTGGCCAACGCCAAAGAGCTTGCTGTTGAGGATTTGAACATTCAAGATATATTGCTGCTACAAGACGGGCATTGTTTTCGTGATGGCGTCATCAATCTCTGTCAATCATCGCGTAACAATATCACCGAACATTTTCAAATTGAAAGCGGTAGCTTCGAGACCTTGGTCAATCTATCAAACGAAGGTATGGGCATGACCCTGCTCCCCTATCTGAATACCTTGGAGCTGGATACTAAAAAGATGCAAAACCTAAAACATTTCAAGAATCCGGCCCCAGCTCGTGAAATAAGTTTGATCCATCACAAAAGTGAATTGAAAATTCAGATTACCGAAGCTTTGAAAGATGTGATATCGGGCATTGTCAGGGGTGCCATTGCTTTTCAAGATGTAAAGATTATAAGTCCCTTGAACAAGGGTCAGTAAAAAAGCCGCCCGAAATGGGCGGCTTTTTTATGCTTTTAGATAGATAAGCGAATTCTGAAGTTCTGGCTTGTCCATCACAAAGTATTGTAGCCAAATTTTGAGTTCTTCGAGTTCATCTGGCAATAACCTTGAGATTGCTTTTTTCAATTCTCTTGCAAAGAGTTTGGCATCAAAACTGACTTTTTGTAAGACTGTTTTGGTGTACTCTAACATAGCTCTAGCCATATATGAAAATGTTTATTTGGGTTGATAGGTTCTTGCCCAAGTTACTCATAAAAGGTATATCTTGTTCTGGACTTGAAGTTAAAAATTCGATAAATAGTTGTTAAAATCGGCAAAGAGAAACATGCAACTCATTTTAAAACAGCGAATTATACTGTTTTGGCTTTGTATAACATTAGCAATGTCCGTGTTGAGCGGATGTGGCACCACCAAACAACGAAAAGCACAAAAACATCTTCGTTCACAACTTGCAAAAGAATTTTTTGACAATCACTTCACGGGTTTTTTGGTCATCGATCCCAAGACCAATGATACCCTGTTCGACCAAAACAGCAAGAAATACTTTACCCCGGCCAGCAATACGAAAATCTTTACCCTCTTTGCTTGCCTGAAGATGCTTCCCGATAAAGTGCCCACATTGCGGTATGTGGCACAACACGATACTATCTATGTGGAGGGTACGGGCGACCCTTCTTTGCTACACCCCTATTTTATGGATAGTACCGCCATACATTTCATGAAACGATATGCCCACGTAGCGCTTCATCACAATAATTTTGCAGATACCCGTTTCGCCCCTGGCTGGGCCTGGGAAGATTACCAATCATATTTTTCTCCCGAAAAAAGTGTGTTTCCCCTCTATGGAAACGTGGTTACTGTTTTTCAGGGCGATTCCCTGAGCGTATCGCCGCCATTCTTTGCTGATAAAGTGATACCCCTCACCTACCCTGTGCAAAGGGAGGAATACAAGAACACTTTTTATTTCGATCCGACCAGAAAAGACACGGTAGCAATTCCTTTTTTGATCGATAGTACATTGGTACGGAATCTTTTGGAAGATGTCTTGCAAAAAAATGTAGCTATAGTAAATGAAATGCCAGAGGCTGAAAAGAAAGTATTATATGGTATCTCGCGAGATTCCATCTGTCGCATGATGATGCTCGAAAGCGATAACTTCTTGGCCGAACAGTTACTTGTCATGGTCTCTTCTACCCTGTCGGATACCTTAAATACCGACAAGACCAAACAGTTTGTGGTTGACACCTTGTTGTCTGATTTGAGGCAACCACCCCGATGGGTCGATGGGTCGGGACTCTCACGATACAACCTTTTCACACCAGAATCAATGGTTCATGTGCTTCACAGTATGTACGATGAATTTCCACAGATACGGCTGTTTCAGCTTTTTCCGGCAGGTGGGGTGTCCGGCACACTTGAAAATTGGTATGCTGGTGCTGCTGAACCCTACATCTATGCGAAAACAGGAAGTTTGGGCAATAATCACAACCTCAGCGGTTTTCTTATCACCAAATCGGGCAAAACGTTGATCTTCAGTTTTATGAACAATCATTTCCGCGTGCCTACATCAGCGGTAAAAAAGCATATGCAAGAAGCCTTTGAATTTATAAGGGACGCATATTGAAAGAAAACGTTAGATCAAATCATTGATTTGTACGTACTGTAGCAACATAATGGTCTTGGCATCCCTGATTTCTCCAGATTTCATCATGGCCACTGCTTCCTTGAAGGGCATTTCGAGAACTTCAATGTTCTCTGTCTCTTCCATTGAGCCCCCTCCTTCACTTTTTTTCATATTTGAATCATATTCTCCGATAAAAAAATGAAGGATCTCGGTTACCGATCCGGGCGACATATACGATTCCATTACCTTTTCAACTTTCTCAATTTGGTAGCCTGTTTCTTCAAGAACCTCCATTTTAATCGTTTCCACGGCATTTCCCTTTTCCAAAATGCCTGCGCACGCCTCGATCATCATGCCATCTTGATTTCCGTTCAAATAGGTGGGCATACGAAATTGTCTGGTCAGTACCACCGTACCCTTTTCTTTGTTGTAGAGCAATATTGCCGCACCATTGCCACGGTCATAGGCCTCTCGAACCTGCGTCTCCCAACTACCGTCTTCACGCTGATATTCAAAGGTCACTTTGTTCAGCGAATACCAATTGTCTGAGAGCAGTTCTTTTTTGATGTTTCGAACGTTGCCGTATTTCATAGGATTGAGAATTAGTACTATTGGGCAATCAAATGACTAGAGCATGGCCGCTTCATTCAAATACCTTCTGAACGGTAGCATCTCAAAATAAGTGCTCAAGACCATTTGATCAAAATCAGGGTGCAGCACATCTCTTTTCGAAATTTCCCTAACCACGGCGAATGATTTATTTTTCAACAAGTCTATGTGCGGATGATCATTTGAAAAGCCTTTGGGGGCATTGGTCAACTTCTCATCTTCGTACAAATCACCAAAAGTCTTTCGAAAGGATTTTTTGTTGATGATCTTCATCAATTCTTCGCCGTTATAGTCTATGCCACCTCGAATATTCTTAAGGATCTTGGTTTCAGGCCGCCAAAAACCCCCGGCCAACATGCACTCAGCAACCCCGATATGGAGATAAAAATCTGCCGAGCGGGGTGCCTTGTCCAAACCAGCCCCGAAATGGTCTTTGTACACGGGCTTATTGGGATGGAACATCAAGTTATTGTTGATGCGGTTGATGCCCTTCTTGCCGGGTGTGGCATAATAGTCCCTGTCTTGTTCGGCCAAAGCGGTGTCCAACCCATCGAGCCACGCGATGAAATCATTGCGAACTTGATGGTACCATTTGCGGTTGGCATCCATCCATTCTTTGTTGTTGTTTTTTTGGAGTTTTTCTAAAAAGTTGAAAAGGTTCTGGAAATCCATGTTGTTGAATATTGCATGTTAGATGCTTGATGTTTGATGCTCGATGTTTGATGCTCGATGTTGGGTGTGCGATGCTGGAAGTTGGATGTGCGATGCTCGATTTTGGGTGCTCAAAACCAATATTATAATTTATTTCGAAAAGCGATGATCATGTTCATTAATTTGAAAGCATCATCATATAACCCTTGAAATTTATCTTCTGGGATATACTTTCTACGTTTAGATTTATGCAAACAGGTCACAACTTCCGCCAGCGACCTAGCAGAATACCCAAGAAACTTTCTAAACTCTAATTTTGATTGAATGATTGACCCTTCAGAAATATTCAGGGCAACAGAATCAGCGGCGCGACAAATCTGTGATGACAAATTGTACATTTCCTTTTTGGGAAAATCATCTGTCAGGGAATTTATCTGTTCTCCTAAATCCATAGCATCTCGCCAAATATGCAACTTCTCAAATTTGAATTTTGCCAAATTATCCACTTTTTGCTCTATCTCTAAAATGATGATTCAACATCTGACTTCATGCATCCAGCACCGAGCATCCAAAACTTAAAACCGATTATCTCCATCAAGAAGGTCTCCCAGTCCTCCCAAAATACTGCCTTCACCTTTGTCTTTTCCACCACCTTTGGGGGCCGCGGCCCATACGCGACCGGCCAATCGACTGAACGGAAGTGATTGAATATACACCGTACCGGGACCTCGAAGTGTGGCGAAGAACAATCCCTCACCGCCAAAAATGGTGTTTTTGATCCCGCCCACAAATTGAATGTCATAGTCAACATGTTGTGAAAAGCCCACAATGCAGCCCGTATCGACTTTGAGCACCTCGCCAGCGGCCAGTTCTTTTTTGGCCAAGGTACCCCCAGCATGTACGAAGGCCATACCATCGCCCTCCAATTTCTGCATGATAAAGCCCTCACCGCCAAACAGGCCACGGCCCAATCGCTTTGAAAACTCAATGCCCACCCGTACGCCTTTGGCGGCACAGAGAAAGGCATCTTTTTGGCAGATAAACTTGCCCCCTTTTTCAGAAAGGTCGATGGGCACGATCTTACCGGGGTAAGGTGAGGCAAAACTAACGCTCTTTTTACCCTGCCCCACGTTCAAAAAAGCGGTCATAAAAAGGCTTTCACCGGTCAAGACACGCTTGCCAGCCGAAAATATCTTGCCCAAGACCCCCTTATCTTGATTCGAACCGTCGCCAAAGATGGTATCCATCTTGATATCGGTATCCATCATCATAAAACTACCGGCCTCGGCCACGACGGCCTCTTGGGGGTCGAGCTCAATCTCGACATATTGCATCTCTTCGCCATAAATTTCATAGTCTATTTCGTGATTGTTCATTTTTTGTAGCTGTTTAGAAGTTTATGTGTTTATAGGTTGAGAAGTTTGGGATTTTGTTACAATTCCGATTCCATCAATGCAAAACCTTGAACCCTTTACCCTTTTAACTTAATTGTCCACTCAAAATTAAACGTACTGACCACTACCCCATCTGTATTGACCCCTACAGACCTCATCCAAAACTTCTGCCCCTCACCTGTTTCAATCGTTTTTTGAATCGCATCGGCGATCAAATGGCCATCTTCACAGGTAAAGGTGATCTTGCCGGTGGCCTTTTTTGAAAAATGGGCATTATTGTTCTGTACGAGCATCGATATCTTTCTACCACTCTTTTGAATTTGCCCGATGACCATGGCCCCCGTGCTCAGCTCTGCCGCCATGCCCTGAACGGCCCAAAACATCGATTTGAACGGATTCTGGTTTACCCATCGATGCGTTACGGTGGTCACCGCTTTCGTATCATCTATGTAACGCAACCGTACGCCGCACCACCATGCCGATGGCAGTTTAAAGAACAGAAAAGTATTGAATTTACTGGTACTTTCAGCCATTTTTGAGGTTTATCGCCACTAAAAGTAGCTAAAATTATCCAATCTTATAGTGTTAAATATATGTTAATTTATAGTACTTTGTTTTGCATAGTACCATCTTTTGGATATATATTTGCATCGTAAGCTAATAGGTAAACCATTTATCAACTTAAAAATC
>JANQOD010000150.1 GCA_028289745.1 Allomuricauda sp.
CTTTTTTTGTTTTAAGGTTTAGCATTTTGTTTGGAGTCCGTAGAAGAAAAATATGTAGTTTTGCCGCACTAAATCGAGATTCTTATGAAGAGATTTGCAATTACCGCTATACTGATCTTCACTGGTTTTTGGGGTTGGTCGCAGACCAATGAAGCCTTAAGGGCACATTACGAAAACTTTTACAAGGAAATGCGGCTTCAAGGCGATGTTAATGGCATCATAAGTGCTTTGACCCATTTGAACGTTATTGAGCCCTCTAAACAGCGAAAAGATACACTGGCCTATGTATATATGAACAACAATCAGCACATGCAGGCCCTAAACACCATAGGAATCGACAAAAATGAAAGTGATTCTGATTTGGCGGTACAGGTAAAAGCGGTATCGCTGAAAGCTTTGAACCAACCCAAAAGGGCTTTGGAGCAGTTTGAGATCTTATATAAGCGTAACCAGAACCCCTATTTGGCCTATGAACTGGCAGATTTGAAGATTCAAACAGGCGATAATGAAGGAGCTGGGGTCAATATTGAATATGGCATCGCCAATTCAAAAGATGATATGAAATATGCTTTTTTTGAACGTCAACAACCCTATGAGGTGCCATTAAAAGCGGCTTTTTACCATCTTCAGGGCCTAATGCAGTACAATATTGACAAAGATGATATTGACAAGGCCATTGCCTCAATAGATGAAGCCCTTAAACTAGACCCTAACTTCAATTTGGCGAGCTTGAGCAAACAAGCCCTGCAATCACGCAAGACACCTGCTGAAACTGAAGAATAGGCCCCTGATTTGTTTTTGTATTATCAAGTAGCTCCCCAGCGCTACTCGATGGCCATTGTACAGTTGTACAGAACATGGCGGTTGAAATGCATGGTCAGACCAGATCGGGACAACCAAAACTTACCCTTCATCTAAAATCAATTTTGAATCGAGGGGATTATTGACCAATAGATTGAATTGGTTTCTATAGGCATTGTACGCCTCGAACATTTCTACAATGGGTTCGGTGGCATCACGTCTTTCCAGCGCTTGGGCACGTGCTTTCAGCAAAAACGTGCGCACGACCTTTTGGCGACTTTTGATTTGTGACCTATTGAAGATTTCTGGATGTTCTGAGGCCGCCAACAGTTTTTCCTTTTCCAATAAATCGTCCAATGCCAAAATTAGGTCTTCATTGTTTCTTGCCCGATAGAGAATATCAAAGCTTCGTGAAAAATTGCCAAACGCTTCCCACTGATCCAAAATAGCGCTGGCCTTTGTATTGATTTCAATTCGGGCGGGCATTTTTTGATGATCGAAAGTGCCCGAATCGGTTTGCTGCGACCCGGTCAAATCTTGCTTATCGTCCTTACAGGCCATAAGCGTTAAAAAAAGCAGTACGATTACCCTAAATTTAAGCATAGGCGAATGTACAAATTTTAATAAAGGCATATCTTTATGCCCAACTGTTTCGTATGGAAAAATCAATTCTCATCTTAGGTGCGTGCGGACAAATCGGTACCGAACTTACCCTTGAACTACGAAGTCGATATGGAAACGAACATGTAATTGCCAGTGATATTCGCGAAGGTGATGCCCAATTAATGGATTCAGGGCCTTTTGAATTGCTTGACGCAACCAATTATGAGGCCATTGAAGATGTGGTCATGCACTATGAAATAGAAGAGGTGTATCTCATGGCGGCCATGTTGAGTGCCACGGCAGAAAAATTCCCGATGCGGGCCTGGAACCTCAATATGGGTTCGCTTTTCAATGTGCTGAATTTAGGAAAAGAGCGAAAAATCGATAAGATATTCTGGCCTTCGAGCATCGCGGTTTTTGGTTCCAATGCTCCAAAAGAAAAAACTCCACAGAACACCTTGATGGAACCCAGTACGGTATATGGTATCAGCAAACAGGCAGGCGAAAATTGGTGTGTATATTATTTCAGAAAATTTGGGGTCGATGTCAGAAGTGTACGTTACCCCGGTCTTATCAGTTGGAAGACGCTACCTGGAGGAGGCACTACCGATTATGCCGTGGAGATCTATCGAAAAGCTGCAGAACAGGGCAAGTACACCTGTTTTCTGAAAGAGGGCACCAAACTGCCCATGATGTATATGGATGACGCCATAAGGGCCACATTGCAACTTATGGATGCCGATGGTGATAAATTGACCATCCGCTCTTCCTATAATCTGGGCGCAATGAGTTTTGCCCCAGAAGAAATCGCTGAAAGTATCCAAAAGCATATTGCAGATTTTCAAATAACCTATCAACCTGATTTCAGGCAAGAAATCGCTGATTCATGGCCCAATAGCATTGATGATTCAAGTGCCCGAAGGGATTGGGGCTGGAGTCCAGAATTCAATCTGGAAAAAACCACCTCTGAAATGCTGGAAAACTTGAGAAAGTAATTGTACCGTTACTCTTCTTCATCTTTTGGCGGCATCATACCGGGGTCAACGACCGCTTCTGGATCATCATCTTCAAAATCAATGTAATCATCCTCATCATAATTGGCCATAGTTCTTTCTAGCTTTGAACTGATCTTTACCAGATATTTTGTGTCGTCAGTGAGTACCTCAACGCATTCAACGCGTTCGCCCGCTACATTTCTAAAGCTGATAATATCATTGTCTCCATAGCCATCGGGGTATTCTTCGACCAACAACTTCAAAACCTCTGGGGTCAGTTTTTTAAAATCGACGATGATCCTCTTTAGATTGTTCATTCAAATGCCAAATATCGATACTTAAAAATAGAACAAATTTCGAATCGATGTATGCCTTAAAATATTTTCATCGATTTCTTATATCAGACTTGCCCCCTGTTTTTTCAAGCAATCGAACATGCCGTATTTCGACCTGTTTATCGATAGGTTTCAGCATGTCATAGATGTTCAAAGCCACTAAACTGGCACCATGCATGGCCTCGACCTCGACCCCTGTTTTGTAAAAAGTCTTCACCGCGACCTTGATGATGATCTCCAGACCTTCGATAGTATATTCAACAGAGGCGAATTCGATTGGCAATGGATGGCAATCGGGCAATAACTCAGCTGTTTTCTTGATTCCTAAAAATCCAGCGGCCCGGCTCATTTCAAACACGTCGCCCTTGGGCACTTTTTTGTTCTCAATGGCTTTGATGGTGTCAGCGGAACCAACTGTTACGATTGCCTGGGCAACGGCCGTTCTATGCGTATTCTGCTTATGCGTGATATCGACCATTTTTCTAGGTGTTCACTTTCCATTGATAACTATCATCTTCAAAAAGCTCCTTGCCGAAAACCGGCACATGGCCTTTGATCTCTTCAACTATATGGTGCAGGGCCTCAAAAACTTCCTTTCTGTGAGGTGACGAAACAAACACAAACAAACAGATCTCACCCACGGCGACCTTGCCCAAACTGTGGTAAATGTGCATACAGGCCAAATCGAATTTTTCAAAAGCCGCTTCCCTGATCTCATGAAATTTTTGGTTGGCCATACTTTCGTACGCGGTATATTCGATGGCCGAAACGGTTCTTCCGTCAATGTCGTCGGCACGCACCTGCCCCAAAAAAATATCATGGGCCCCTATCTGGGTCTTTGATTGGTGCTTGGCAATGGAGCCTGCAATGAAATCAGGGCCTATAGCTCCTTCAACAAACACGTTTTTGATTTTCTTTTTCATGTAGGGATAGTTTTCAACTAAGGTAATGAACTATTATAAAACCCAATTTTTCAGTGCGCCAAAAAACACTATTTTTGCCATCCCTTTGGCCCCGTACTTCAAGGGATAGAATGAAAGCCTGCCTGCATGCCATAAAATGATGGCCTCATAGTTCAAGGGATAGAATAGAAGTTTCCTAAACTTTAGATCCAGGTTCGAGTCCTGGTGAGGCCACTCGGGCAGGCAGGTTTTCTAAACTTTAGATCCAAATTCTTGCCGGGGCTACGAAGTAGCGACGCAGAATATACGAAGTATGTAAAAGCGCAGCTTTTGAATCGAAGCTCACCCTGAGCCCTGTCGAAGTGATTCTTGCCGGGGCAGATTTTCTTATTTATCGTTTTCTTAAATAGGCCCTTTTTTAGCCCTTTCTAGAAATTCGGTGAAGTCTTATAAAATATTCGTGGCCGTTTAATGGGACGGATTTAGAAGAAGGAGCGGATTCCCGAAAAATGTTCCTTTTGAGAGATTCCTAAAAAGGTTTGCTAAGGGATATTTATTTATCAGCCTCTTTGTTGAGCAGTCTGACAATCGCCCGGCCTATGGCGGCAGGCATGCACGTCACATGGTCTTCGTTATCAAAGACCACCGTTTCAAGTGTCAAATTCTTATACCCTCTAGAGCGCAACAATATATCTATTTTTATAACATTGTCCGAGGTTATTTTCTCCAATTCACCGGCACTTATAAAGACCTTTGCGCGTAAATCGCTATGGTTTTTTGCATATTCTGATTCATATTTAAAAGTGATCTCATCCTTGTAATGGATGCTGGGACTTCCTATAAAGTATTTAGAAAACAAACCGGGTCGGTGAAAAAGGGTGTACAATGCGAACAGGCCCCCGTAAGAATAACCGCTCAACATTCTCTCCTTTTTGTCTATCCGGTAATTTGATTCCATGAAAGGGAATAGCTCCTTTTCAATAAACTCCAAGAATAAGTTGCTCCCCCCGGTATGGACCTTTACATTGGGAATTCCCATGCCGCTCAATCTTTTCTCATAGCTTTCTTCGGTTGCCAGGTGTTTAACCGGGGTCAGGTCCCTGGTTCGCCCCAAAACCCAATTCAACCCAGCTTTTTGACCTTTTCCACCATATCCGACGCCCACAATGACCACTTCCGGAATATAGGAATAGGGAAAGGTCAATAGGTCCGTATAGCCCTTTACAACAGAAAATGAACGATAAGGATCCAATAAAAAAATTACGGGATAAACCGTGTCTTTTTGGTGATAACTTCTGGGCAATGAAATCATTAGCTCATACTCTTGTCCGACAATGCTCGAATGCAAAGTCCTTACTTCCGTTCCTTCCAGGACTACTTCTTGAAAATCCAAAACCGATTTTTCTGTTTGGGAAAAGCCTTGGGTCGTGAAAAGACCACACACTAAAATTGTGATTCCGATACCTATCATGCTACTTCTCATGGATGAAATTCTTTAGCGGATTAATTGGCGGTTTGGCGCAGTTTTATGATGTATACTCATACAAGAACTACACGTACTATAAAAATAGGCAATTAAAGCAATCGATTTTGACAGAAGTCGAGGTTCTAAGAATGGGCCTTTTTACAAGACGGTTCCGATAAAACTATCTTCTTTCCCCTAAAAGTCCCATTCTTGGTTTTTTTCAGTGGTTTCATCAATTGACCTTTAATAAGACATTTCGATGCTCATTTCTCGTTGATTTTTCTTAAGGTCAATTTGCACTAAGGATCGGAAAATCAATTCTTAAAGGATTTTGATTTCAAATGTTGTTGCACAGCTTCAAATAATATTTCTAATGACGTTCTCTAGAAGTTTTAAAAATCCATGGAATTTGTGTGTTTTACCTAAAATTGTTTTAGAAATGTAATCTTTCCGATAAGTTCCCGTTGAAAAAACTGCTGGCTTTGCCCCGGTAATTCCTCGGTCTCGTTATTGTTGAATACCAAGTAAATGAATGATAAAGGTCTATATTCCCAGGCCAAACGCACATTCCAGATATTTGCATTGTTGGCACTGTTCCATTGGTATGAACCAACAAGCCGTACCCTCGGGTTCAGGGCAAGTCGGGCATTGGTCGATAATAGGTTGGCCGTCACATCTTGCATTGCAATTCCCAAATTGGAGAACTTATTAATGGTATAAGAACCTATCAATTCGATATAAGGTGAGGGAGAAATTCTAACATCCAAATCCCAACTCTCGAAATCCCCATCATAAAAGGTGCCGTTGGCATAAGTCACCGCTCCGGCAAGTTTTCGTGAAAAATCAGAATCAAAACTAACTTCAACCTGCCCAAATTGATAATAGCCCGGAGCTATTTCTATACCCAAGGGACTAAAACCATTATCTAATTGCTGCCATTCTTGGCGCAAACGAATTTCAAACTGCCCTCCTGTTTGCCACTCTAGGTCAAAAGGCGAAAAACCGAGGATCCCTTGTTGGAATGCCCCATCTGAAGCCCTCCAAAAAAAGTCGGCAAATACGTCAGGTCCATAACTACGAACAAAATTGGGCAACCACTTCGGACGTATATCCAGGTCGATGGCCGGCGATACCAAAATATAGTCGTTAAAGGCCAAAAAACCCATGCCGGGCAAGTAGTTTTCTGTGACATACTGCCCTATGAGCCCTAAATACCCCCAGTTCTTCTGCTGGTATGCCCATCCGTGCAGGGCAACCCCCTGCCCTTGTTCTGAGTCGGTCGAGTAAGAGACCATTGCGTCTAAGGAAAGGGACTGTTTGGGCCTAAAAAAAGCATTTACCGTTGCCGTGGTGTTTTGTGCCAAGGCAATCTCTTGACCGCTCTCATCGGTAAACGAATTATCACTGCGGTGGGTGACCATGCCCCCTATTCGATTTTGGCCAGATAGGTTATAAACATAGCGCCCCACCCCAAAATAAGCGGCAGGACTTGATTCAGTCTCCCTTTGGCGCATTGCCAACATGCCAGAGGTTTGTTTGCTGGTTCTGCTGGTGAATCGCATTCCCCCATCCAAGGGTATGGGCTGCCCACCGGCGTTCAATCCTATCCGGCGGCTGAAAAAAGGCTGTATATTATCTACGTCGCTGGTTCGGAAAATATTGGCATTTTCAAGAAAGAACTGCCGCCGTTCGGGAAACAATACCGAGAAACGCGTAAGGTTTTGTACCTGTTGGTCCACATCGGCCTGCGCAAAATCGGTATTGACGGTGACATCCAAGACCGAGTTTGGGGTCACTGCCCATTTAAACTCTCCGCCTACTTCAAAATTGTTTTTATTTTCTTCGGGAGCGCTCCCTTCCCTTGTTCTTCCAGAATCTCCCAACAGGTAGGGGTTTATTTGTATGTTGGCCGAGGGTGGTGGTGGCTCCAAATTGGTCAATAAGGCGGCATAGGCCATTCTAAAATGTGAAAATGCCCTAGGGAACGCAGGCCAAGTGGTCACCTCATTAAAACGCCTGATGTTACGGTTAAAGGAAATATACATTTTATCGGCACCCTCTTTGTAGCGCAAGGTTTTCCAAGGGATGGCCATTTCCACGATCCAGGCCGTATCGGTCACCTGGGTGCGTACGTACCACAGGGCATCCCAATCTACATTGCCATCACCCTCGTTACCGTCAATTACTTGGGTCTCCCGTTGTGAACCATATGGGGTAACCTCAAAACCAACAGCATTTCGCTTGTCCAACAGTCCGTCCAAAGCTACACCGAAACGATCATTGCCGTAACCGCTAAAATCGCGCTGTAAGTTTCGAACACGGAGTTTTTTCCGTTCAACGATACTATCCAAACAGACAGCACCGATGTACAAAAATTTAGAGTCAAAGAGTATGCGAACCTGGGTATCAAAACTTGCCGGGGCACTTTGTACGGGCTCCCTTTGAGTAAATCCTGAAACCGTTTCTTCAGCGTTCCAAACAGCTTCATTTAAAAAACCGTCCAGTTCAATCACTCCATCCATGACCTTCTGGGCCTTAATCTCTAAGGGCACCTCGGGTGGAGGAAAAGTTTCTTGGGCATACATCGAATAAAAACTTGATAACAATAGCGCTATCACAATGAGGTGCATTAGTTTCGCACACCTCCAAATAGAAAAAGAACTGAGTTTAGGTCCGATGTGGAAATTTTGAAACTTTTTCAGTTTATTCGGCTTTTGCATTTTGATTCCGTACCCCGTAAAAATAAAGCGTATGTTCATCAATTTTAATGTCGAAGACCTCTTCGATGGTTGCTTTGATATCCCGTATTCTAGGGTCGGTGAATTCCAATACTTCTCCGGTATCTGTCAAAACAACATGATCGTGTTTGCTGGTAAAAAATGATTTTTCATATTTCGAGACATTATCACCAAATTGATGCTTGCGAACCAAATGTGATTCTATGAGAAGGTCCATTGTGTTGTATAGGGTAGCACGACTTACCCTGTAATTTTTTTGCTTCATCTGTACATAAAAAGAGTCGATATCCAAATGCCCCTCGCTATTGTATATTTCCTCTAAAATCGCATAGCGCTCAGGTGTCTTTCGATGTCCATTTTTTTCAAGAAATTCTGTGAATACCCCTTTTATTATTTTAAAACTACTTACACATGCCATATCAACATTTTTGAAATTTTTTTCTGCAACCAAATTCCTTAGATCAAAATTGGTTCATATGATAAAATTAACTGTTTTTAATCATTCTAAATAACAAAACGAAATATTATAAATGTAGTCTTATAGATGCTGAATAAACAGTATGATAGTGAACCATACTTTTTTGATGTTTATTAATTTTTCAAACGCTTGTTAATAAAATTGTTGAAATCCAAAATCGATTGACGTAAAATAAATGTGAACAAAATGTGAATTTTACAGTGTCGTTATTTAGAACGATTCTGCAACAAATCACATTTTTAATGGAAATTACCTATATCACTAAAAGGGATTTTAGCCAACAACCTTTTGCGCTTCACAAAATCACCGATGCCATTTTAAAGGCGATGACGGCCGTAGAGCATGGTCAAATTGCCGATGCCCAACATATTGCCGAACAAGTGTATTCGGTGCTGGTAGAACGCAAGGGAAAAGATGAAAAGTACACCCCAACGGTCGAGGAAGTTCAAGACATCGTAGAGTCAAAACTGATGCTCAGCGAGTTTCAGGATGTGGCAAAGGCCTATATCATCTACCGGAACAAACAGGCACTAAGCCGGCAATCGAACATCTTTGAGAAACGCATCAACCTAAAACCATACGAATATCCAGAACTGTATGAATATGTGCCGGCCATTCGCCACTCGTACTGGATCCATACCGAATTTAACTTTACCAGTGACATTCAGGATTTCAAATCACGGTTGAACGATGTAGAACGCAGTGCCATTACCAATACCATGTTGGCCATATCCCAGATCGAGGTAGCGGTAAAGACCTTTTGGGGCGATATCTACCAACGCATGCCGAAACCGGAAATCGGTTCCGTCGGGGCGACTTTTGCTGAAAGCGAAGTGCGCCATCATGATGCCTACTCACACTTATTGGAGATTTTGGGACTGAACAAAGAGTTTGAGTCGCTCAAGAAAAAACCGGCCATCATGAAGCGGGTACAGTACCTTGAAATGGCCTTAAAAAATGCCAAAAGCGAGCACGATAAAGAGTATGCCGAATCCATTTTGCTGTTCTCCTTGTTCATTGAACATGTTTCGCTCTTCTCCCAATTCTTGATCATCATGGCCTTCAACAAGCACAAGAACATGCTCAAGGGCATCTCGAATGTGGTGGAGGCCACCTCGAAGGAAGAACAGATCCACGGCGATTTTGGCATCGACCTCATCAAGATCATACAAAAAGAACATCCCGAATGGTTCGACGAGACCTACCACATGGCCATTCAACAACTATGTGAAGAGGCCTTTATGGCCGAAAGCAATGTAGTGGACTGGATTTTTGAGGATGGGGAACTTGACTTCTTGCCAAAAGCGGTGGTCAATGAGTTTTTAAAGAACCGCTTCAACAATTCGCTCGAGAGCATCGGCATCCCAAAAATATTCGAGGTCGATCCCGAACTATTGGCCAAAACGGAATGGTTCGACGATGAGATCATCGGAACAAAACATGGCGACTTTTTTGTAAAGCGTTCCATCAACTATAGTAAAAGAACACAAAGTATAACAAGCGATGACCTTTTTTAGCATATGGAAAAAAACACCTTGGTAACACAAAAAGAACAAACAAAAAAAACGACCACCCAATCTTTTGTCAATGCCCGAAAAGAGGCTTTATCAGAACTAAAGACCCAAAGCGACACCGGCTTTGAGTGGTTGAACGAATACAGCCAAAAATTTCTGGCCTCGGGATATTTGACCGAGGGCACCACCCCAAAGGGCCGTATTCGTGAGATTGCCGAACGTGCCGAACAGATTTTACAAATCGAAGGTTATGCCGATAAGTTCTACCATTATATGTCAGAAGGGTTCTTTTCGCTGGCCTCGCCGGTCTGGTCGAACTTCGGCAAAGAGCGTGGGCTGCCCATCAGCTGTTTTGGATCGCATATCGATGACGATATGGGCAACATATTGTACACCCAGTCTGAAATCGGAATGATGTCGAAGCTGGGGGGCGGTACCTCGGGCTATTTTGGAAAAATACGCCACCGGGGCGCACCTGTGAAAAACAATGGCGAAGCTTCCGGTGCGGTGCACATTATGCAGTTGTTCGAGAGTATGGTCGATGTGGTCAGCCAAGGTTCGGTGCGCAGAGGGCGTTTTTCGCCCTATTTGCCCATCGAACACCCCGACATCAACGAATTTTTGGAAATCGGTACCGAGGGCAATCCCATACAACAACTGACCCATGGGGTGACCGTGGGCGACCAATGGATGCAAGAAATGATCGATGGCGATGTGGAAAAACGGACCATCTGGGCCAAAGTGCTGCAAAGCCGCGGTGAAATGGGATACCCCTATGTCTTCTTCAGCGACAATGCCAACAACGGTGCTGCAGAGGTGTACCGCGATAAGCAGCACCAAATTTATGCCAGCAACCTCTGCACCGAGATCATGCTGCCCTCTAACGAAAACTGGTCATTTGTATGTGTGCTTTCGAGCATCAACCTATTGCATTATGACAAGTGGAAAAATACCGATGCCGTGGAGACCATGGTTTACTTTTTAGATGCGGTGATCACCGAATTCCTCCATAAATTAGAGGTTTACCGCGATTCCGATAGCCGCGATGACAGACAGACCTTCCTCTTCATGGAGCGGGCCTATAACTTTGCCAAGGAAAATCGTGCCCTTGGGCTTGGTGCCTTGGGCTGGCATTCCCTCTTACAATCAAAAAGATTGGCCTTTAACAGTCAAGAAGCCTACGACCTCAACAGTGAGATCTTCAAGGCCATCAAGGATAAATCGTACCACGCCTCTCAAGAACTGGCCGAGCGCTTTGGCGAGCCTGCAGTGCTCAAGGGATATGGACGTAGAAACACTACCCTGAACGCCGTGGCGCCCACCACGTCCTCTGCCTTTATTTTGGGCCAAGTATCCCAGGGTATTGAGCCCATTTGGTCCAATATCTACGTGAAAGACATCGCCAAGATCAAGGTGACCATCAAGAACAAATATTTAGAGGAATTGCTCGAGGAAAAAGGTAAGAACACTGTCGATATCTGGAAAAACATCCGTGACCGCGATGGTTCGGTACAGCACTTAGATTTCTTGACCGATGCCGAGAAGGAGGTATTCAAGACCTATGCCGAAATCGACCAGATGGATATTGTTTACCAAGCGGCAAACCGGCAGAACCATATCGATCAGGGGCAATCGGTCAACATCATCGTGCACCCCGATATGCCCACCAAAGAGGTCAATAAAATTCATGTGACCGCCTGGAAGCTTGGTCTAAAATCGCTGTACTACCAACACAGTATGAATGCCGCGCAAAAGTTCAAACAGAAAAAGGAATGTGTTAGCTGCGAGGCCTGATGAATAAGCAATAGGAAAAGCAAAAAGTACGGTATTACAAGGTATTGGGATTATTGTTTTAAAATACCTTTGGTCATGCGTATAAGAAAACATATTCTTCTGGCCGTGCTTTTTTTTGCATTGGCCACTTTCATAGGGTTGCTATTGCGTTTGTTTGTCATTTGGCCCATTGGAATTCCCTATAAGTACCTTGTTCATACCCACTCCCATATTGCCCTTTTGGGCTGGGTGTATTTGGCGTTGACCTCTTTGATCTATGGTTTATATCTTAACGTACCCACGAACACCGAAAGGTATCGTTATCTCTTTTGGTTTACCCAACTTACGCTAGTGGGCATGTTGGTGACCTTTCCCATTCAGGGATATGGTCTTTTTTCCATTCTATTTTCCACGCTTTTTCTAGTGGCGTCTTACTGGTTTTTCGGGTTTTTCAGGCGATATGCCGATTCGACCCTAAAACAATCCCCGGCATTTAGGTGCATTGACGCCGGATTATGGTATATGGTGGTTTCGAGCTTGGGCCCATGGGCCTTGGGCGGTATTATGAATACGTTGGGGCCCACGTCGGTTTGGTATCGTATGGCCATTTACTTTTACCTACACTTTCAATACAATGGTTGGATGATGATGGCCCTATTGGGAATTTTCCTCTTTTCTCTAAGCCAGAACGGGTTCTCAATGTCAAGAAAAACATTTACGCAGCTGTTTTGGTGCGCAAATGTGGGTATCGTATTGAGCTTTTTTCTTTCTACTTTGTGGATCGAGCCTTCTTGGCCATTTTATCTTTTGGGAGGTATGGGGGCCCTGCTGCAACTGCTTGTTCTTTTTCTATTGCTAAAATGGCTATTGACATCGAAATATGCAAAAAGCAACGGCAAAAAACCTCCATGGCTCGGAATTGTACTTTTCTCCTTGGTCGGTTTCAAATTGTTGCTACAGTTGGCCAGCGCGCATCCTGTGGTAGCGGAACTTGCGGCAACTGTATTGGACTTTACCGTTGGTTACCTCCATTTGGTGTTTTTGGGCATTATTACCGTGGCCATTTTTATGCTTGCCGAACAATTTGGGTGGCTCAAGATTTCTAAATGGGCCATGGCCATTTATCTGTTCGGTTTTTTTGCTTCTGAATTCCTTATCGTTTATAGGGCACTTACGGCTTGGTTGGGGTTCAGGGCAATTTCTTGCCATACCGAGTTGTTGGCCGTTGCGAGTGGGTTGATCGCACTTGGCCTAATAGTGATGATTTCAGGAAATTATCGTTTAGAAATAGAAAAAACGAATGCTTCTTAACGTTGAAAAGTATTTTGGACAAATGCCAAATACAGTTGACAAACCTTTGTTTTTAAAATAAAAAAGGGAGCCTTAGCTCCCTTTACGTTATCGTCTTTCGTTCTTTAGGCGACGGCCCTTGGCGCCCAACTTGAACAAGACATTTCCGGTGATGCTTTTGTTGGGTGCGGGCAGTTGGCGGCCTTAAAGCGGAGGCAGGTTCCGCAGGTCATGTTATTTCTTAGATTTTCCCTCATGTTGAAACTGTCACAAGTATGACGTTCATTGACCTTGATCTTGTGCTGAACACAGGTATGGTCATTTTTGAAATTGTTACAGTTGGTACAATTTGTAGCTAATCGAATAGGCATGGCAACTTATTTTTTTGTTATGTATAAAATTAAGTCCACATTCTATTAGAATCAATATAAATTACTGATTTACAGTTATTTATATTTAGATTGATTAAAAAATTCATTCTGGGTTCCAATCTGGGTTATGGCGCGCTACGAACTTTCCATTGATCGTTGGCCCTTGCGGAAGATTTTTTTGCTTTCTTTCCCTTTAATGGCCGCTCCACTATCATCTAACCAAACAATGGCTCCGGTGGGGCATCGTTGAATGGGCACCTGCGTGTTGTGATTTTCGAGGTAATCGACCACGGGCAGATTGTTCTTCATCGTAATTAATTCGCCTGGGGCATCCATGGCACATCTCCCACAGGCGGTACAGGCCACTTGACAATCTTCAAGTATGGCCTCACCGTGTTCAAGGTTTTTGCAAGCCACCCAAAGCCGATGGCTTATGGGTTGTAGTGAAAACAAATCTTTGGGGCAGACTTCCACACAATCACCGCAGGCGGTGCATTTTGCAACATCTACAACGGGCAAGCCATGTTCATTCATGGTGATGGCATCAAAATCACAGACCGCTTCGCAGTCACCATGCCCAAGGCACCCCCAAAAGCAGCCTTTGCCCCCGCCCGATATAAGGGCTGCCGCCTGGCAACTTTGAATACCGATGTACTGCGCACGGTTAATGGCCACATTCGTGCCACCGGCACAAGCAAGACGAGCTACCAGCTTTTCTTCGGCAC
>JANQOD010000232.1 GCA_028289745.1 Allomuricauda sp.
ACCTGGTTGTATTCGTTCACCTATAATTTCTGTGTGAACTATGTGAACCGTGACAAGGGTCGAAAGTTGAAGGATAAATCGGTGCCCATTGATGACAAAGAGTACAAGTTGACAGAAGAGGTGCCCGATAAGAGCATTTACGAGATGAAGGCCAACAAGCTTGAAAAGGCATTGGTCGAATTGGCTCCTGAAGATAAATCAATCTTGTTGTTGAAGTATCAAGACGGGGTTTCGATCAAAGAGTTGTGCATTTTGTTTGAAATTGGCGAAAGCGCTGTCAAAATGCGCTTGAAAAGGGCCAAGGCTAAATTATTGGAAATCTATAATACCCTGTGATAGATGGCAGACGAATTTAGAAATCCTTTTAAGGAGTTGGACAAGAAGTTGAGGGAGGTACCGCCCGAAATGCGCAAAAAGGTCATGAACGATGTGGCCATTGCCAAGCTCATTATGGATCTGGCCATTTTGGTCACGTCAAATTATTCATCACTTTTAGCGGGATTGTTCAGAACCAATAGAAGAAAATAACCGATTATAGTAAACAACAAAATTCAAAAAAATGGAAACGTATAGAGATGTTCTTTCTGAAAGTCTGGGAAACATGTTGTCAGGGGCAGCTGAAGTACTTCCAAAAATCATTTTGGGAGTCATTGGCCTCATTGTCGCTTGGCTTGTGTTGAAGATCGTTTTGTTCTTGTTGAAAAGGATATTGAAAGCGGTAAAGATCGATACCGTATCGCAAAAGGTGGCCGATGCAAAGCTGTTTGGTGACAGGGAAATCAAGATAGACCTTTTAAGGATCATTTTGGGCACGGTACGTATCTTGCTGATTCTCCTTTTTGCCATTATCATCGCCGATCTGCTCGGTCTGACCCCGATTTCAGAGGGCATAATGGCCATGTTTGGGTACTTGCCCACATTGATCAGTGCCATTTTGATTTTGGTAGGGGGGCTCTACTTGGCCTCTTTGGCCAAAAAGGGAACCTTGGCCCTGTTCGAGTCTATGGGTATCGGTGGGTCAAAAATCATCAGTAGTGTACTGTTTTACCTTATTACATTTTTTATATCGGTTACGGCCCTTAACCAAGCGGGGATCAACACCGATATCATCACCAGCAACTTTACCATGATCCTGGGCGCTTTTTTGCTGGCGGGCGCCCTTGGTTTTGGCCTGGGTGCACGTGATGTTTTTTCTGACCTGATGAAAATGTTCTACATGCGCAAGATCTACATGGTCGGTGACAAGATATCTTTTGATAATGTTGAGGGCACCATCGAGGCCATTGACAACACGACCATTACGCTGAAGACCCGTGACGGCAAATTGATTGTTCCCATAAGGGACCTGACCTCGAATAGGGTTTCATTGAAACAGCAGTAAAAAAAAGGCACCCGATTAGGGTGCCCTCTTCTTTTAATTCGATTTCACCAAGGGTTTTCCCTTGATTTGAATGATGGGGAACTCCGTTCTTCTGTTGAGTTCCAATTCTTCTGGGGTGCAGTCTTCCTTACCCTTGCAATCGTTCACCAATTGTCTCTCACCATATCCCTTGTAAGATAAGATATGGTGTTTTGGCACATCGTTGGCTATCAAATATTCATATGTTGATTTTGCCCTGCGTTCAGATAGTGCATCGTTGTACGCGTGGCTGCCCACAGGGTCGGTATGTGATTCCAATTTGATGATCATATCAGGATAGGTCTTTGTCATCAATTTGACCACCTTGTCCAATTCTTCGGCAGCATCGGGTCTTATGTTGTGTTTGTTGAAATCGAAATAGATTTTGTTGAGTCCGGCCAAAACCTTTACATCAAGAATTGGATCTAAGGTAATGTCTTGAACAAGTACTCTCTCGGCTCTCGGAGTGGTGAATGTATTGAAATATATATTCTTTTTAGGATGTGTTTTTCGTGACGCCTCGATCATATAGTTACGTTTTCTATCGATGAAGATTTCATAACTACCGTCGGTGTCGGTAAGGGTCTCTGCAACGATTTCACGGGTCTTTTGGTCGTACAGGGCGATTTTCACGTTGTTCAATGGCTTTAGGTTAATGCCGTCCGTCACCCTGCCTTCCACTCGAAGAGAAGGGTAGAATCTGAACTCGTATATATCATCACCTCCTGCACCCCCGTCCCTGTTTGAACTGATGTATCCGTCAATACCATTGTCATAGGCAAAATACCCAAAGTCATCTTTTTCACTGTTTATCGGTTTGCCAAGATTGATAACGTCTTTGAATGTTCCCGTAGAATCAGCCACTGTGGCAAAAACATCCAATTGACCAAAACCCGGGTGGCCATCTGAAGAGAAGAACAGCTGGCCTTCATTGTTCACGTACGGAAACATTTCATTACCGGCCGTGTTGACCACCGGCCCGGCGTTTATCGGCTCACCTATGCCCCCTCTAGCATGTATTTTGGCATAATAAATGTCAGTGCCGCCATACCCGCCAGGTTTGTCAGAGGCAAAATAGATATGGGTCCTGGTCGAGTTGACACTAGGATGCCCTGAAGAAAAGTGGTCTGCGTTCCTCAGCATGTTTCTAGTGACCTTCCATTCGCCGTCAATGTATTCTGCCCTATAGATTTTGAGATTGTTCGTGCTTTCGACCTTGTTGTCTTCTTTTTTTGTATAAAACCCTTCCTTTTTATTGAAATAGTTGTTACGGGTAAAATAGATGACCGTATCGTTCTTATGGTTGGTTGAGAACACCAATGAACTCTCATGGTATTTTGAATTGACATCACCTTTCAGTTTTCTCGGCAGTACACTGTCGTTGCCTTCTTCAATATAGTAGATATCTAACCATGCTTCGTTGTTCCAATCATATAAATTGTTTTCCTTTTCATCGATTCTACTTGAGCTGAAATACAGTTTTCCATCGTGGGAAATGGCCCCAAATTCTCCATATTCGGTATTGAAATGAACAGGTTCGATCTCATAGCTCTCCCTACTGTTGAACAGTACCGAGGCATAATTACCTTCTTTAAGGTATCTTTTTATCCGTGAATCGTTCTTGGTGAGTTTTTTATAGCGTTTAAACCATTTAAGCGCCTCCTTTTCTTTACCAGCACTTTTCAGTGCCATGCCATACTTGAAGTAATAATCAGGTTCTAGGTCTTCTTCGTTGATGAACCTATTAAAGTAAGGAAGTGCCTTTTCAAAATCACGAAGCATCAAATGGCATTCGGCAAGTCGCTGCCATGCGTGGTGGGAATGATTGTCTTTCAATGCCAGCCTCTCATAAGCGGGTATGGCCTTTGCATAGGCAAATTTGTAGAACAACTGATCGGCCTGTCTTCTAAGGTTTGTTTGTGCTATCACATTGGTTGTAAGACCGATACAGAACAGTAAAATAAATGAAAGTAAGTGCTTTGTTCTCATGGTTCGGTGTTTAGAAGTATCTCGGTGATTTGTAAAGCTTCGTCTTTTTTGAAAACCTTGGTTCATAGATTAAAATAACTTCATGGGTGCCACCCGTATAGGGTCGTATGGTCGAGGTAGGCAAATCGTAGGCATAACCAAGTCTGAAATTGTTCGCTACCTGATAGTCTACGAAGGCCCCAAAATTGGCAGCATCGTTCAATCGATATGAGGCGCCCAGCCAAAACTTGTCATAAAACAGAAAGCTTGAGGTCAGGTCATATGATGCCGGTGCACCATTGGTGAACTTGCTCAAGACCGTAGGTCGAAACTTGACATCTGCAGATATGTCGAGTACTAGACCTGCAATGGCATAGTAGCTGTTTCTTTCGAGGGCCTCAAACTCACCTTCGTTTAAATCGGTGTTTAAAATTCTTGGTGAAGACAGACCTACATACCACTTTTCACTGCTCAAATATAGTCCGGCACCAAAATTGGGCTTCCAACTGTTGAAGTTCGAGGTAAAGAAAGGATCGTTCAAATCAGGATTTTCCAGTCTATAGTTGGTGAAACCGGCTTTTAGGCCAAAAGATAGCTTGGTGTTGTACGAAACGGGAATGGTATACGAGAAATCACCGTACACATAATTGGTGTTCTCGAAACCCAGTTGATCGGTGATGTACGAAAGACCAAGCCCCACCCGCTCGTTGTTCAAGGGAGCATGAAACGAAAAGGTACTCGTGGTCGGGTTGCCATCAAGCCCTGCCCATTGGTTACGGTGCAAGGCGGTAACGTTCATCGTTTCGCGGCTTCCTGCATAGGCAGGGTTTACCGATATGGTGTTGAACATGTATTGGGTAAACTGCGGCAATTGCTGCGCAAAAGATTGCAAACCACAAAAAACGATGCCCAATAAAACGAGTAAAGTAATTTTCTTCATGGTGTAACGGTTAAGTTTATTCAGTATTCTTATTGGATTGAGATTTGGATATAATCCATATACAAAGCAACAAAAACATGCTCTATATCAGTAATTTAGACGTTAAACGTGTCTTAATATTCGTTCTGAAACCTATGCTTCGTTGAAGTGTATTTTTCTATGGATGAACGTATTTCTGGAGTAAAAATCAAGTTGGTCGAAAAACAGGGATGAAAAAAATCCCGGCACTGTAGGCCGGGATTTTTCAATGTTTTCCATTACTTACTGGTTCCGAGATAGATAAACCCATTGATAGGCTCAAAATCTGCCTCGTTCACTGAGATGATATAGTAATAAGTACCAGCTGGAAGCATTCCCGAATTACCAAACGAGTTGTTCGGTGAGAATCCGCCCCAGTTGTTCTCATAGTTTCTTGATTCAAAGACCTTGTCACCCCAGCGGTTGAACAACATCACGCTGAAGGTGTAGTTGCAGTATTCCACTCCGGTAATCTCGAACATATCATTGATGCCATCGCCATTGGCGGTGACCGTTTTGGAAACCTGTATCTCATCCCTTCCACAAGGCACACAATCACTATTGACCATAATGGTAAAGTCAACATAGTATTTACAAGTGCCTTCGGTCGAACTGTACGATATCAGATAGTCGCCTACTTCAAGGTTTGCCGGATTGAACATGCTTCCTTCCAAGATAACATTGCCGCTGACGACCTCGAATACCCCGTTGGTATCGAATGACTCTGGTAGATAATCTATCAGATCAATGGCATCATCTTCGACACAGATTTCTATGGTTACCTCTTCCAACTGTGGTTGCATCACAAAGATGATCTGCTCAAAAGTGGCCATATTGTCACACGAGTCAGTGACCTCCCAGGTTCTGATAATCATGTAATCATCAGTGTCATCAGAGAATACGGTATCTTCTGTGAAGTCTACTTGATAATTGCCACAACCACCCATGAATGTCAATTCTGGCACTTCTGGCACCTCATCTCCACACATGATCGTGATTTCCTCCTCATAGTCACTTGCTGTTATCGGGCCAGTCGGATCAATGGTAATCACCTGTGTGTGACTGTTCACGTTGCCCGCACAATCAGTCGTTGACCAGGTTCTGGTAATGGTATAACCCTGTAGGCAGTTCGCATCATTGGTAATCGTCTCGTCATAGGTCACTGATACATCGGTATCACAATTATCGATTGCGGTCAGGGTCACGGCATCGGGTACTTCGTTGCACATCACCGTCATACTTTGTGGCAATTCTTCCACGAAAGCAGGGGCTTCTGTGTCCTCGACCGTGATGGTCTGTACGTGAACCGTTTGGTTGCCGGTACAATCGATGGCCGTCCAGGTTCTGGTGATGATATAATCGGAAGGACACGAATCACTGTCGGTAACCTGCTCATCGAAGGTAACGATGGCGTCGCTGTCACAGTTGTCGGTGGCCGTCAATGTCTCGGCCATTGGCACGCTGTCACATGAAGCGGTCACATCGTTGGGCAATGCCTCCACAAAAGTAGGGGCCTCTGTATCCTCGACCGTGATGGTCTGTACGTGAACCGTTTGGTTACCGGCACAGTCTTGTGCGGTCCATGTCCTGATAATTGTATAATTGGCACCACAAGAATCTGCATTGGTAATCTGCTCATCAAAGGTCACAAAGGCACTGCTGTCACAATTATCGGTGGCCGTCAATGTCTCGGCCGTTGGCACGCTGTCACATGAAACGGTCACATCGCCGGGCAATGCTTCCACGAAAGCAGGGGCCTGGGTGTCCTCGACCGTGATGGTCTGTACGTGAACCGTTTGGTTGCCGGTACAATCGA
>JANQOD010000237.1 GCA_028289745.1 Allomuricauda sp.
TTTTGCTCTTGGGCATTGTTGTATTTCTCGCTTGTCATTTTTTCGGTCAATACGTATTTGGGCAAATCAACCAAGAACTGGTTGGTCATATCGGCGGGCATGGCAACATTTTTAGTACTTATATTTGCCATTTTGGTGTTGAACGGAAACCTAGGGTTTTTTCAAGAACAGTATGATTTTGTTGCCCATTTTCATGAGGTTCCAAGGTTTTCCATCAAGGCTGTGAACATAAAAGTCATGGTCTTCGCAATTGTGATTTTTGTTCTTGCCATAATCGACTTCGTCAAGTTTCGAAAAAAGGGCGGTGGAAAAATCATAATTTTTCGATTTATGCTGTTGTATTTTTTGGTGTCGCTCTTGATCAATGCCCTACAACCGGTTTCATCTTTTTTGATCATCTTCAGTTTTATGCCAGGGGCCGTCTTTTTGGCCAATTATGTCGAGACCATCAAAAGGCCACAGCTCAAAGAGATACTTTTGATCATTTTTATCTTAACGCCTTTCATATTGCTCTTTGTAGAGGAAATGGGCTAATGTATAAACCCTATCTTTGCAGAAAACCGATATAATGTTCAGCGAAAAAGCGTTTAAGATTTTTGAGGAAAGCATTGCAGATTATCATATAAAAGACGATGTCGATCAAGAGTTTTCAAACCCTTATAATAAGGGGATTGAACAATTGTTATACCGAAAAAACTGGATCGACACGGTACAGTGGCATTATGAAGATATCATCCGTGATCCTGATATTGAACCTGGAGAAGCATTGCAACTCAAGCGAAAAATTGATGCCAGCAACCAAGATCGCACCGATCTGGTCGAGTATATCGACAGTTATTTTCTCACCAAACACCGATCGGTACAGGCCAAACCCTACGCTACCATTAATACCGAAAGCCCGGCTTGGGCCATAGATCGGTTGTCTATTTTGGCTTTGAAGATCTACCATATGCGCGAAGAGGTTGAGCGCCCTGACGCCACATCAGAGCATATCGCCAAGTGCCAAGAAAAATTGAATGTGTTGCTCGAACAGCGAAAAGACCTCTCTTTGGCCATAGACCAATTATTGACCGATATCGAGAATGGCGATAAGTACATGAAAGTCTATAAACAGATGAAAATGTACAATGATGATGAACTAAACCCAGTGTTACGTGGCCAAAAAGGCTGAGCATGACCATTTGTTGGTGTTCCGTTTTTCGGCCTTGGGCGATGTGGCCATGGCCGTACCTGTGCTATTGGCAGTTACCAAAAAGTATCCTGAGCTAAAAATTACGGTGGTTTCGCGCGATTTTCACCAACCCCTTTTCGAAGCAATTGAGCGCGTTGATTTTCACAAAGCCATGTTTTCAGGTAGGCACAAAGGTGTTTTGGGGCTTTGGAAGTTGTTCAAAGAGCTTAAAAAGCGCAATATCGATGCAGTGGCCGACCTTCATAATGTGTTGCGCAGCAAGGTGCTTACATTTTTCTTTACCATCGGCCGATTTAAATGGGTACAAATCGATAAGGGCAGAGCTGATAAAAGGGCGCTGACCCGTAAAAAAGGCAAGATTTTCAAACCGTTGAAAACTACCCCCCAACGCTATGCCGAAGTGTTTGCCCAATTGGGCTATCCGGTCGAGCTGAGTGACGACGATGTGCTTCGACCGTTTAAAATGTCTGAAAATGTCAATGGCTTGACGGGCGAGAAAGCGGAACAATGGCTTGGCATCGCCCCTTTTGCGGCCCATTCAGGTAAAATGTACCCGTTTAAGAAGATGAAAGGGCTGGTCGAAACACTTAAAAATACCAAAAAGTATAAAATATTTCTTTTTGGAGGGGGCAACAAAGAGAAAACGCAACTTGAAACCCTGGCCTCTTCTGCTGAAAATGTTATCAATATTGCGGGAAGGCTTTCATTCAAAGAAGAACTGCAATTGATTTCAAATCTTGACCTGATGGTTTCAATGGATAGTGCCAATGGGCATCTAGCGGCGAATTATGGGGTTCCGGTGATTTCGTTATGGGGAGTGACCCATCCTTATGCCGGTTTTTATCCTTTTGGGCAGCCCCTTTCAAACGCTTTGCTTTCCGATAGGGAAAAATATCCCGCCATACCTACCTCCATTTATGGCAACAAGGTTCCTAAAGGGTACGAAAATGTCATGCAGACCATTTCCGAAGAAACCATCCTTCAAAAAATAGGGGAAGTATTGGGCTAAGGCTTAGACTATTGTTTCCTTCTCTTGTTCCAAGGCATACAAATAGGCCTTCAGCTGCTGCAGATATTGATATTTCAGCATTCTGGCATTATTGCCCACCATCATGGTGCGAATGCCCATGAAAGAAGCGATGATGTACGTGGCAGCCTCTTCACAATTGACGTGGCGTGCTATGTGCCCATCGCTTTTACCATTTTTGAGTACTGAAATAAGGTTGATCTCCCAGATTTTGAGGATATCCTTGAGGTATTGGGCAATTTCATTGTCACCTCGGTTAAACTCGGTCAAAAAGTTGCCCAGCATAAAGCCACGGTCCATCGAATTGTGCTCGGCGGTCTCTAAAGCATTGGTAACGGTATCGATGATCATCGACACCGGACTTCTGTCTTGGGCCAATGGCTCAACCAACATGGCATACACCTTTTGGGTGATGATGTGCTGGGTGATGCTGATGAAAAAGTCTTCCTTAGACCTAAAATGATGGTAAAAAGCACCTTTAGAAAGCGATAGTTCTTTTAGAATATCGTCAATACTGGTGGCATGATATCCTTTTTGATAGAAAAGTTCAAGGCCTTTGGCCCTCATTCGGTGCATGGTTTCCATGCGTTTTCGGTTCTTGTCCATAAGATTTGGGTTTTAGGGGTTTCAGACCGTTAAGTCTGTTTCAAAGAACCGTCGAAAAGCCATTTTGGTAAAGATTACAGGATGTAACAAGCAAAAATTTCGGTAAAAAGTCGTTTTCTCGACCAAATACCCCTTTTTCAAAAAAAGAAACCGACCAAGTGGTCGGTTTAAGTGTCATGTTTATGGGATGAAAAATCTTACAAAAAACGGTCTTTTCTCGATTTAGCAACATCCCCCACCATCATAGTGAAAGGTCGATCCGCTGATAAAGATATCGTCCCTGCCCAACGATACCAAGGCACCTGCCGTTTTATCACAAACGGCCAACGGTTGGTTCTTCAGCAAAACATGGCCCTTTTCATCGTCAAAATAGTCTTCATTACCATAATAAATGGCAGCTTTACCGGTGAACACACAAGGGCCGTCTTCGGGCATAGGGTCTTTGATGGCGGCAACCTCAATGGATTCGATATAGATCAACTCGTCGGTCGGATAATGCTTTGGGTCTAAAATGCGGTAGGGTTTACGAGCCCTTATCTCTATGGTGCCAAAGCCCACATCGGTCAGCGCTTTGACATATTGCTTGATGGGGAGGCTTCCACTTAGACAGAGTGCACGCAATCGGTCGTCATTTCGTAGGGTGTCGTTCATGGGCTGTTCACAAACAGGGTCACTCATCACCAACCTACCATGGGGTTTCAATACACGGTACATTTCTTCAATGGCGCGTTTCAAGTCATTTTCCTTGAAGATATTGAAGAGGCAATTTTGGGCAGCGACCTCAATACTGTTATCATCTACCGGAAGGTTCAAGGCATCGCCCTTTCTCAATTCGACAAATTCAGATTTGAACCAGTCGTTTTCCTCTTCTGCTACCCTAAAGTTGTTTCGGCTGGCCTTCAGCATTTCATCAACGACATCGACCCCGATGACACCGCCTTTTCGGCGACTGAAGTACGAGAACTGCAATAGCTCCATGCCGCCTCCGACACCTACATAGAGTATTTTGGGGTCATTGGTCAGATCTCTCGCATGAACCGTGCTGCCACAGCCGTAGTTCATCTCTTGCATGATTTTGGGGATCTTTAGTCCCGGCAACTCCCAAACGGGGTTGGTGGTACAGCATAAGCCTACCTCTGGTGTCAGGGCCGCCTCTTTATATACATCGTTGGTAACTTCTAAATAACCCATATGCTTGTTTTATACTTATCAGTATTTTATGTTTTTAGGCCACGGTACCTTGACAGCTGCTTCCGGCCCCAGCAGTGCAGCCGTAGCAATGCTGTGAAATGGTTATGTTTCGATCGTTGAGCATATCTTCATTATAGTCTTTAATGTGCTTTACCTTGCTGGCGACCTTCAAATCCAACATTTGATTAAAATCGCAGTCGTAAAGCCATCCATCCCAACTGACCGAAATCGTATTGGTGCACATTACGTTTTCAACCGCTGCGGGATTATAGGCATCTATCAGGGCATACATATAATCTTCGTAGTTGCCCGAAGCGATGAGGTAATCTAAAAACCGTGAAATGGGCAGATTCGTGATTGCGAACAGATTATGGAACCGGATGCCAAAATCTTCATCCAAAGCTTTTTTGAAATCACGCTCCAAGGCGGCTTGGTCGCCAGGTAGATATGCTCCCGAAGGATTGTACACCAAATCTAGCCGTAAATCGCTGCCGGGCATGCCATAGCCGACGGCATTCAATTCTTGAAGTGCCCTGATGCTCTTGTCAAAAACGCCGTCGCCACGTTGTTTGTCGGTTTTTCCGCGGGTATAGTGCGGCATCGATGAGACCACGTGCACATTGTGTTTTTTAAAGAAATCAGGCAGGTCATGGTATTTTTTGTTGGCACGGATAATGGTCAGGTTCGAGCGCACAATGAAATCTTGGATCCCGGCTTTTGCCGCTTCTTCTACAAACCATCGAAAATCGGGGTTCATCTCAGGGGCACCCCCCGTAAGGTCCAAGGTATGGGCGCCCGTGTTGCGGATAACCTCTAAACATTGCTCCATGGTTTCACGGGTCATTATTTCTTTGCGGTCGGGCCCTGCATCAACATGGCAATGTTCACAGACCTGGTTGCACATATAGCCCACATTGATCTGAAGTATCTTTAATTTATTGGGCCGTAAGGGGAAATGGCCAATTTCATTGATCTTGTCCTTAAAATAGGGAAGCTCTCCATCAGCAAACAATCCACCATTCAAGATTTCCAATTGCTTGTTTACCGAGGCCAGTTCATTTTCACGGGCCTTGAGCGACTTTTTGGCCGCTTTTTTTACCTCACTTAAGATACTTTGCGACATAGCTCACATAGATAGTTTGTTGTACTTGTTCATCATTTGCACGCCATGAACCAAAGTGGCGCCGCTTTCGATGGCCGCACCGGCATGAACGGCCTCCATCATTTCTTCTTTGGTAATGCCGCGCTGTAGGCCATCTTTGGTATAGGCGTCTATGCAATAGGGGCATTTGACCACATGGGCCACGGCCAATGCGATCAATGATTTCTCCCTTGCGCTCAGTGCGCCTTCTTCAAACACTTTTCCGTAGTAATCAAAGAACTTGTTTCCCAATTCTTCGCTCCACTCGGTAATGTTCCCAAATTTTCTAAGATCGGCCGGATCGTAATATGAATTTGCCATGTAAATGATTTTTTAAAATAATGTTGATGATACTCAAGAACAGCGTTCTTAGGTGGCTTTTTTCGTGTTGTCGTGATAAAAAGGAGGTGTGCCCTATACCAAGATAAGCGAAAGCACAAGGGGAGAACCCCTATTGGAGGGAAGGGAAAACCCAAAGAACGGGTTTTCGCCAGATACATGGTGAAAGCTCTTTTTTTGTACTATTAGGCGCACTAAAAACCGTCGTATCTCTGTGGTAATTGACCGGGTCGTATGCGCTATTTTCTTTATATCGAAGAGCGAGTCGATATCGGCCATTACGGGCAACGGTACCGTCTCAAAATTCCTGTCCTTGAAATAGGCTATGGTCTCACGGTATATTTTTCGCGTTTGCCATGACAGCTCACCGAATGTTTTCTTATCAAAACTTCGGTGATGGAGCGCCATGAGATAAAAGCCCCCATCATTCGAGGGCCCCAATACGTTTTTGCCCAGCTCGATCTGGGCTTGGGCCTTGAGAATGTGCCTCGCCCTTAATTGCGGGCTATCGTTACCCACCGTAATTACTCGTTGAAAGCCTAGATTGAAAAGGTGTTGGATCGCATTTGAAAAACGTTGGCCAAAAGTCGCTCCGGTCTGGTCTTGTTCCGTGAAATGAAAAAAGGGAAGCTCGGTTTTCTTGACCTCATTCAAGGTATGTTTTGTGAGTGCATCAAAAAGCGTTGCACCGCCCCTAATGGGCTTGTGTTTCACTTCCTCTTTCGCAGAGTTGGCGAAAACAAGAACAGCTGTTTTTTGGCCAAGAATGTGCTGCATTGAAAATAATTACAAGTAAACTTACGACAAAATCGTATATAAGGCTTGGTCGAAGGGTGTTTTTGGGCATTACAGAAAAGAAAAACTTTAACATATGACAAAAGCCATCAACAGACCGGGCGGTTGGTTTTCAATAGGTGGGCGATTAGGATATTCGGTATAGGTATAGGATGAAAAACGGGTAGTTTTCGATGAAAACCACATTTCACGAACCTTTTACTGCCGACAGCGTGATCAACCGACTGAATAGTCTGCAAAATGAAGTCATAATGATGATTATTTTTCTCGATTATTTGAGGATATCAGCTAATTTTAGGTATGCTGAAATCGTTACATGATGCAAAATCGATCGGACTGGTACTTTCAGGTGGTGGCGTACGCGGTATGGCCCATATTGGCTTGATAAAGGCGTTGCGAGAACACGGTATCGAGGCACGGGCGATTGCCGGTAGCAGTGTGGGGGCATTGGTGGGCGCCCTATATGCCAACGGCAATTCAGTAACCGAAATGCTTCAGTTTTTCAAGGAAACCCCACTTTTTCAGTACAGTTTCTTTGCCATTGGTAAACCTGGCTTAATTAATACTGAAAAGTATTTTTCTATTTTTAAGAGATATTTCCCCGAAGATGATTTCTCGGCCTTGACAAAACCGCTCTATGTGGTCGCCACAGATTTGATGGGCGGTGGGGAAGAAGTCTTTCACAGGGGGCCGTTGATACACCCACTGTTGGCCTCTGCTGCACTGACCCCGGTTTTCAGCCCGGTTGAAATAGATGGAATTCTCTATGCAGATGGGGGTATCATGAACAATTTTCCGAAAGAGTATATCGAAGAACAAACCGATTTTGTCATCGGCAGCAATGTTTCAATAGCGGGCAGGCTACAAAAAAAGGATTTAAAGAATTCATTGCAATTGGCTGGAAGGATCACAGGATTGATGGTCTACGCTTCATCGCGTGACAAAATCGAGGAGTGCGATATCATGATTGAGCCCAAAGAAGTAGAGCAAGTAGGGGTACTTGATAAAAAAGGCATTGAAAAAGCATTCAACATTGGCTATGAATACAGTAACCGATTATTAGACAAAGTGCTGAATCAGACATCATCGTAGTCGATCTTCAGATTTGGGGTCACAGGGTGTGACTGACAGGTCAAGACCAACCCTTCTGCCACTTCCCCATCGGTCAAAATCTGGTTCTTGACCATTTCGACCTT
>JANQOD010000155.1 GCA_028289745.1 Allomuricauda sp.
TGTATTTCCTTTGCGCTCTCTTTCGGGGCATTAGCTCAGCTGGCTAGAGCGCTACGCTGGCAGCGTAGAGGTCATCGGTTCGACTCCGATATGCTCCACAGAAGGCACCTTTGAACAGGTGCTTTTTTGTTTTTGGAAAACAATAACATTTTGCTTTTCATCGAACGCCGCATGGTTCATATCTTACGGGCTAAATATTTGGTACAATGGATTTAAAGGGAAAAGTTGCCTATATCACAGGGGGTAGTAAGGGTATTGGCCATGGTGTGGCCAAGACACTTTTGGATGCAGGAATGAAAGTCGCCATAAGCGGTAGAACGTTAAAGGCCGTACAAGAAGCGGCTTCAAAATTGGGAAGCGAAAAAAATGTACTTGCACTTGAATCAGATGTCGCCAAACTTGAGAATGAGCAACAGGCAATCAATGCCATTCTTCAGAAGTGGGGCCATTTAGACGTAGTTTTGGCAAATGCCGGGGTAGGTCATTTTGCTCCTGTCGATGACATGGTTCCAGAACAATGGCACCAAATGATAGACACCAATCTAACGGGGGTTTTTCATACCCTGAAAGCTTCGGTCGAGGCATTAAAAAACTCAAAAGGGTATTTTATGTCGCTGGCTAGTCTAGCGGGCATCAATTTTTTTGCCAATGGGGCGGGGTATAATGCCACAAAATTTGGCGTTGTCGGTTTTACACAGGCTGCCATGCTCGATCTGAGAAAGTATGATGTAAAAGTGACGACCATCATGCCGGGTTCTGTTGCCACTTATTTTAACGATAACGACCCTTCTGAAAAAGATGCATGGAAGATACAGCCAGAAGACATTGGTCAAATTGTTCTTGATCTCTTGAAGATACATCCGAGAACCTTACCGAGCAAAGTTGAGGTGAGGCCGACAAGGCCAGATTTGAAATAATCAGGCTTCCTCTTCAACAATTGGAACATCAACATTAAAAAGGGAAATAATCAATTCTTTTAGACTGCTTTTGAACTGGGCAAGAAGTGTGGCGTCTATCAGATGTTCTTTTTGTTGGGTTCTGGCAGACGGCTTAAGAGCGAACATAATGGGTTCTGGGGTCATCTTTTTGACCGGTATGATTCCAGCGGTCAGATACCCAATAGTTGATTCTTTTGCGTATAGAAGGCTATAGCAAAGCAATTGAAAGGCTTTGCCGAGCGAGGGGTCTTGGGTAATGTTTTTCATATCGGTTATTTCAACTTCTGAAGAAGCAACGCGCCCTGTCTTATAATCTAAGATGCGCAATTGCCCATCTTTTTCATCAATCCTGTCAATTTTTCCCTTTAAAATAACCGGAAAGCCCAATTCTTGAATGTCTAGATCGAGGGAAACCTCTTTTTCAATACCCAAAATCTTTATTTCGTGTTGTTCGGCATCTGATATTTCATTGTCGATCAAGTTTTGCAGGTATTTGGTGATCACATTGAACACAATGAGGGTTTGTCCACTTTTTAAACTGTTGGGTGAATACCATTTCAGAAACTGTTCTTCTACAGTGGGGGTAATTTTTTTCTTTGTTTCTTCAAGTGCACGAATAGTCAAAAAAGAGCTTTCAAAGGGCCGATAGAGCACTTCTAATGAGTCATGTACAATAGTGCCAAACGTATTGGCGGCGATGTTCTCTTCTACTCCATCTGTTTCCTTTATCTTGAGTACGTTTTTCTTGTAAAACCCAAGCGGATTTTTGATGTAATTGGTCAGTGCCGAGGGTGAAAATCCCTTTTGGGCCAAAATTTTCAGGGCATCGATCAGATTAGGGGTCTTCGGCACTTCAAACGAGAATTTTTCCGAAGCCGAAACGATTGGTGAGACAATATTATGTTCTACATATTTTTGAAGTTTCACATCTGTCGACAATTGCGTAAGTAAACGACTTTTTTCACCGCCCTCAAGAGCATCGACTTCGGTATTGTACAACAGGTGAATGTTTTTGGTCCTCTGTAACAGGCGATAGAAATGATACGTGTAAATAGCGTCTTTTTCTTTGTGGGTGGGCAGGCCGAACTCTTTTTTTACATCATAGGGGATGAATGAATTGTTTGTCTTTCCGGTAGGCAAGATACCTTCGTTCACAGAGAGGATGACCACGGTTTCAAAATCGAGATTCCGACTTTCGAGCATTCCCAAAATTTGTAACCCTTCAGTTGAATCTCCTTGAAAATCGAGCTTTTCATCAGCGACTTGCTTTGTAAACAGTTGCTTGAGAATGGCAATGTTGTTTAGAAAGGAATGGGTCGAGACATTTTCATGCAATCTGGTGAAAAGATTGTGAAAGTGCTCAAGTTGTTGTAATTCAAGCCCATTCTTTTCCGCTTCGAAATACTTTTCAAGTGATATGATGGCTTTTAGGCAATTTTCGATGAATTGCCGGGGATGTGGAAGGCGCTCAGCAAAAAACATCGATATAAAGGTGTTCTGATCAAGGGAATCAGACTTGAGATGTGAAAGATTTAAGTAAGTTAAATTTTGCGAATATATTTTGTCTTTTAACAGCGGGATGTAGCGATTGTCGGCCTCATGCAACAATATCTTTGTATAAGGGTTTGCCAATAAAAGTTGTATGTCTTTGTAATACCAGCCGCGCTTAGACTTATTGATCGGCAAGCTCATCAGCGTGGTGAAGAAGTCACATAAAAGCGTGTTGGTCAACGCCAGGCCCATAGTAACATTGACCTTGGCAATTTCTTTTGGCAACGCATGTAGCATCGGAACCAACAATGATTCGTCAGCTAGAACAAGGGCCATATTGTTCAATTGCCCAGGATTGGTGGTGTTTATTGTTTCAAGCAAGTGACCGACATATTTTGCTTGGGCAATATTTTTGGGCACCCCCGTGATTTTTATCGATTTTTCCCTGAGAAAATGATTGGTGATTCCTTTGAGCGGGTTGTCGTTAAAATAGGGCCACCTCTCTTTATATCTCCTAATAAAAAGTCCGGCATCATGTACAGGATCATTTAGAAAGTAAGAATCCATATCCCAATATATATCGGCATTGCCTTTGGCAAGAAATGCTTGAATAATCTGTCTTTCAGCATTGTTCAAGGCGTTGAAACCAATGAAAAGATGTTTATGGGCATTTGTTTTGACATAATCATCAACGTTTTTGCTAGCCTGTCGGTAGGCTAAACCCTGATAAGCCTTTCCTTCTTTAATGAGTTTTCGGGCAAAAGACTCGTATAGTGAATAGGCATTTTGCCAGAACTCGACATAGCCTTCAACCAAAGGGGTCTTTTCTGCCTTTAAGTTCCAGTTTTTAATTCTATGGATTTCAGATAGGTAATTGAACAGGGTTCGATAATCGAGCAAATAACGGTCGATTTCATTGAAATCTTGCAAAAAAATAGGGGCCCATCCTAAAAATGATAAAAAATCCTCTTTTGGCTTTTTATCTGAAAAGGGGAGGGTTTCATACAGGGTCAACAAGAGTTCTTGCTGTGTAATTGGCGAAAGTCGGGATAGTTGCCCAATAAAGTCTTCAATTGATAGAATGGAAGGTGAAAAAATGGGCTTATCTATACGTTCAGCTATGTATTTCCTCAGAAAGACCCCTGCTCTTTTACTGGGCAAGATAAATGTCAGTTGATTCAGTGACACATGTTTCTCGAGAACATCATCAATTACATCTTCCAAAAAAGAACGCATTGTTAAAAATAAAAAAAGCTCCGCATTTGCGGAGCTTTTCTTTTATAGAAAAATAGTTTTTGAGCCCTTACTTAACTAAGTTGATTTCAACCCTTCTGTTTTGGCTTCTACCGGCTCTTGTGTTGTTGGTGGCGATTGGTTTATCTTCACCATAACCGATAGCGGTCAAGCGATTGGAAGAGATACCTTCGTTGATCAAGAAATCACGTACTGAGTTTGCTCTTTTTTCAGAAAGCGATTGATTCAATTTAGCACTACCAACACTATCAGTGTGTCCTTCAACGGTAAACTTGGCATTTGGATACTCGTTAAGAATTCTGATGATGTCAACAAATACGCTGGTTGATTCAGGCTTCAAAGAAGCTTTGCCAGTATCGAACAAGATAGTTCTTGCATAATCGTTCAATTGCTTTTGAACCTCTTCAGTAACTTCTGGGCAACCATTGTTTGCTACTGTTCCGGCAACTTCAGGACATTGATCGTCTTTATCAAGTACGCCATCACCATCACTATCTGGCCATGGGCAGCCATTGTTCTCAGCAGGACCAGCTTCACTAGGACATTGATCATCTTTGTCGGCAACACCGTCGCCATCAGCATCGGGACATCCAGCCAACGCCTCAAGACCGGCTTCGTTAGGACATGCATCGTCTTTATCAGCGATACCGTCACCATCAGCATCAGGACAACCGTTCAATTCTTTCAAGCCAGCGGCATTCGGGCAATCGTCTTTACCGTCTTCGATGCCATCACCGTCTGAATCAGGACAGCCATTGAAAGCCTCAAGACCAGCAACCTCTGGGCAGGCATCATCTTTGTCATAAATACCATCGCCATCAGTATCAGTGCCTCCGAATCGAATAGAGAAACCAGCCAAGTGCTGGAAGTGCTTCACGCCATAGTCTTCAAAAGCATGCTTATATTGTGTTTGAACAGATAAACCAAAATTGTCAGAGAACCAATAGTTGAGACCAAGGCCACCATTCACGGTTCCTGCACCAATTTCATCGACCCAAGTGTAACCACCGCCCACTTCAACAAACGGATCTAATTTAGTATTCCTTAATATATTGTATTTGATGGTACCATCAATGGCATAATGTGTAAGGTCACCTACACTAACATCTCCAAGCTTTTCAATTCTGTTAAGTGATCCACGCGCACCAACAGAGAAACCATCACCTATATATCTAGAAACAGAAATATATGAAAGAGAAGGGATAACATTCCAGTGATCGTTCACATTGAAATACTCACTGAAAAGTTCGCCCGTTGGATATGAGGCATCAGAATCATTGGTGGGATAAACATCGATTGCGTTCACCCCAACGCTCACCTGCCAAGGATTATTTTCGTCTTGCGCCTGTATGCTGTTCAAGCCAAAAAATACAACGGCAACAGCTACTAATTTGCTAAGATGTTTCATGTTCAAAATTTTAAGTTTAAGTGTTTATCAGCTGCAAATGTAAGTTGTTAAAAACTATTAACAAAATCAATCACTTATTTTTTTTTGTGCGTTTCATGGAAAAATTAGTGCACTTAAACGATATTTAATTCCTTTCCAACTTCGATAAATGCATGGATGGCTTTATCGAGATGATCCTTTTTATGTGCTGCTGATAATTGTACACGTATTCGGGCTTTGCCCTTGGGCACCACGGGATAGAAGAACCCTATGACATAGATGCCCTTTTCGAGCAGCATATCGGCCATTTTTTGCGATAGTTTGGCATCGTAGAGCATTACCGGCACGATGGCAGAATCACCATCGATGATATTGAAACCGGCCGATTTCAGGCCTTTTTTGAAATATTCGGTGTTTTCTTGCAAGGTATCGCGCAGTTGGGTATCATTTTCAAGCATCTCGAAAACCTTGATAGAGGCACCCACTATGGCCGGAGCAAGTGAATTTGAAAATAAGTAGGGCCTTGAACGCTGACGGAGCATTTCGATGATTTCCTTTTTGCCGGTGGTATACCCGCCCATTGCACCCCCAAGGGCTTTTCCAAGGGTACCGGTGATGATGTCTATACGGTTCATGACGCCTTTTTCTTCTAAGGTTCCTCTTCCGGTCTCTCCTATAAATCCGGCAGCATGGCACTCATCGATCATGACCAGGGCATCATATTTTTCAGACAGGTCGCAGATTCTATCCAAAGGGGCCAACAATCCATCCATGGAAAAAACACCATCGGTCACGATTATCTTAAACCTGGCCCCGTCATCAGCGGCCTGCTGCAGTTGTTTTTCAAGGTCGGCCATGTCACTATTGGCATAACGATAACGCTTGGCTTTGCAGAGCCGCACCCCATCGATAATGGAGGCATGGTTCAACGAATCGGATATGATGGCATCTTCAGCGGTGAGCAGCGGCTCGAACACCCCTCCATTGGCATCAAAGGCCGCGGCATATAATATGGTATCTTCGGTACCGTAAAATTGTGCGATCTTGGCCTCCAGCTCTTTGTGGATATCTTGGGTCCCGCAGATAAAACGAACCGATGACATACCGAAACCATGTGTGTCGAGCGTTTTCTTTGCCGCAGCGATGACCTCTGGGTGCGATGACAGCCCCAGGTAGTTGTTGGCGCAGAAATTGATGACTTCTTGACCCGTTGAAATCTTGATGACAGCATCTTGGGGCGTCACGATGATGCGCTCTTTTTTGAATAGTCCGGCTTTCTTGATTTCTTCAAGTTCGTTTTGAAGATGTTCTTTTATTTTTCCGTACATAGGCTTTATGGTTTTAGACAAATATCGGTGTTATGGCATCATTAATGTATAACAGTGCTTTCTTTTCTATTGTTAGGCCCATTTCTGTCAATGCTTTTGCGTACTCATTTAGCTGGGTTTGATGTTTTGGCGAGGGACTTCCGGTCTTGTAGTCGATCAGCGACACCTTGTTTTTTTTGACCACTATCCTATCTGGACGCAGAAGATTTCCATTAGGGGTGATGATTTCTTGCTCATTGAAGACATCATTGTCTTCTGAAAAAAAGAGGGACAATTCAGGATGTTGCAGCACATCGTCCAATTTTTTCTTTAAATAAGCCAGCTCTTTTTCTTCAAGTGTATGCTGGGATGCGACGTTTGCCAATGCCTGGGGCACATCTTTGCCATACTTGATTTGACTTAAAACGTCATGGACAAGATTCCCTTTTGAAATGGCTTCTTTTCTTTCGGTAGACATAAGTGCACGATTTGAAACCGCCATTTTCAAATTTGAATGTTCTATGGCAGTGGGTCGCATGGTAACAGTGCCACGAATGCTGTCTACTGCTCTTTCCCTCCTTTCAGGTAAACTTCCAAAGCTATATTGCAACCGTCCATCTTGCCAAAGGCCCTTTTCAAAAAGATAGTTCCTAAAAAGCCCCGAATAGTTGACGGGTTTTGAGGAGACCTCTAGGGGGCAAAGCACATACAAAGCACCTATTGCCCTGGTCATGGCCACATAGAGCACGTTGAAGGCATCAAGTTGGGCTTTTTCAAGTTCTTCTTGGTACAATGTTGCGATCGGTTCGCCCATATCAGCCATGTTCTTGTTCGAATTCAACAACAAACGGTCGAAACCCAAAAAGTCGCCACTGTTTACCGGTGCCCACAATTTCTTTGGCTTGGTATCGACCAATTTCGAATCGGCGTATGGAAAAATGACCACTTCAAACTCGAGCCCCTTTGCTTTGTGAACGGTCATAATCTGAACGGCATCGATGCCTTCGGGCGTAGAAAGGCTTATCTTATCTTTATTGAGACGCCAGTGTTCCAAAAAAGAAAGAATTTGTGTGCCCTCACTTTGCTGAACCGAAAAGGCCTCATCGAGCAATGTGAAAATATAGGCATCTGAATGGCCCCAAAGACCAAATTTGGCAACAGCCAATTCTAGAATATCATAAACCGTTTTCGAATGCAGGTCATTACGATCAAACCCAAAGTTCTCTGTTAGGTACCCAGTGAGCGCGCCTAAACGTTTTGTGATGGATCCGTGCAAATCATCTTCTTTTTGCAAAAGAAATTTCAAAATCTCAAAGGAAGCTTCTTGGTCATCTGAATTCTCGAGCCACGTCAACAGGGCCAAAAGAAAAGTGACTACCTCATTGTTTTTGAGCAAAAGCGAATCTGGCGATAGCAAAGGCACATTCTGTTGCTTTAGAAAATTGGCCATTGAGGCGGCTTTTTGGTTATCGCGAACCAGAATGCAAATGTCACCGTAACCAAAATTTTTTTTGAGGGCATTTTGAATGATGTCGATTACCTTTTTGCAGTGTTCATCTTCTGTTTCGTTTTTTTCCAAAAAGGAAATTTCGATAAAGCCACCCTTTTTAGACCGGGTTTCTTGTCGTGCACCTTTTGAATAGAGCCGTTGGTATGTTTCGTTGTGTAGAAACCTTGAAATGTGCGAAAAAAATGAATTGTTCAGCTCGATGATTTGTTCATGACTTCGCCAATTTGAGACCAGGGGCTCTATCGAGGGCTCGACCACAAACGGATTGCTCCGTAGGTTGATAAGGTTCAAGAACTGCTCGGCCTCACCGCCCCGCCATCGATAGATAGATTGTTTTACGTCGCCCAGAAGGGTCAATGAGCCTTTTTGCCCTTTTTCATTCATACTTTCCAATGCGCTGGCTATGAGCGGAACAAGATTCTTCCATTGCATTTCAGAAGTATCTTGAAACTCGTCGATGAAGTAATGTCTGAACTTTTCGCCCATTCGCTCATAGATAAAGGGAACAGGTTCATCTCTAATGGTGTCGGCAATGATGGTATTGAATTCAGAAATGGGCAATAGATCGCGCTCTGCCAATATCGCCTTGACTTCTTTAGATATTTCGTTCAGTACCGTCATTGGCACGATGTTCTTATAGCAGTTTTGTAAGAACACCATTGACCAAAATGTCTCTCTGATATGGTCGAACAATTCGATGAATCTTGGGTGTAGGGCATCAAGTCTTTCTTTTACCTTCTCTGTGGCCGTTTTGTTGTAGAGTGCCGTTTCTACAAAGTTTTGTTTCCAAGATGCATCAAAGTTGATATTGAAATTTTCGTTTTGAAGGGTTTGCATGAACTTTGGAAAGTAACCTCCTTTAAAGTCTGAAAACCCAAGATCGTTGAAGGTAATGGTCCGCAACACTTCAGTGGCGGTTTCCTTGAGCTGTTTTTCCTTTGACCTTATATCGGCCCTTAATTTTTTCTGCAGCGCAAGAAAATCTTCCAAATCCTTGTCCTTCAAATGTTTCAGGTGTTTCGAATGCACCTCTTGAAAGAGCAGTTTTCCGGTTTCGAACAAGTCTTTGAAAATATTCCAACTTTTGTTCGCCTCGATTTTTTCAAAAGAAAAATCCAATAAAAATCGGGTAAGCCTTTGATCGGTTCCCGCGCTTTCAAGAAGACGGGCTACAGCTTCCTCCAACAATGAATCGACATCGAGCACAACCTCAAAGTTTTGTGATATTTTCAGGTCGCGAGCGAAGGTTCTGATAATGTTATGGGTGACCCGATCAATGGTCGAGATCTCAAAAAGTGAATAGTGGTGCAATATCGCTTTGAGCAACGAACTTGAGCGTTGCACGAGCTCTTCATTTGACAACGAAAGTTCGTTGCAGAGTTCTTTTGCCATGCTACTTTCTTCGACATTCGCAAGTTGGGAAAATAGTTGTAGGTTGCCCAAAATACGTTCTTTCATCTCACCTACGGCCTTGTTTGTGAAAGTGATGGCCAATAGATGCCCATGGTCGATTCTCGAATTTGGGTCAAGTAACAGCTTCAGGTAGTTTTTGACAAGTTGATAGGTCTTGCCAGAACCTGCGGAAGCATTGAAGATAGTAAAGGTTTCGCCGTACAAGTTTTTATTTGCAAAGTACTGATTCTTATTGGCTTCTTAACATAACATTATGGGAATTTATTTGTTAAAATTGTACCTTTGAAACAGAACATTATTAACGTAAAAACTGAAAAAATTATGGCTTTTGAATTACCCAATTTGCCTTATGCCTATGATGCTTTGGAACCACATATTGATGCCCGAACCATGGAAATTCACCATACCAAGCACCATAATGGCTATACCACAAAATTAAACGGAGCAATCAGTGGCACCGATCTTGAGCACAAGACCATCGAAGATATTTTGAAGAATTTAGACATGTCAAACGGTGCGGTTCGAAACAACGGTGGTGGTTATTACAACCACTGCCTTTTTTGGGAAGTAATGTCAGCTGATGGGGGAGGAAGCCCTTCGGGTGCGTTGGCCGCCGCCATTGACGCCGCCTTTGGCTCATTTGATGGGTTCAAAAATGAATTCAGTGCTGCGGCCGGGAGCCGGTTTGGCTCTGGTTGGGCTTGGCTATGCGTTCAGAAAGGTGGGGGACTAGAGATTTGTTCCACTCCCAATCAAGATAACCCGTTGATGCCCGAGACAGGCTGTGAAGGTCACCCGATTTTAGGATTGGATGTCTGGGAACATGCTTACTACCTCAACTATCAGAACCGAAGACCTGATTATATTTCAGCTTTTTTCAATGTTATCAACTGGGATGAGGTTGCGAAACGGTATGCTGAAAACAAATAGGGAATTTATATAAAAACATAGTGTAGAGGCGCACCGAATCCGGTGCGCTTTTTTTATTGCCATGGTTCAATTGCATACAATAGAAAAGGGCGGGGAAGCCCCCACCCTTTTCGTCCCAAATCTTACCATAAACTTAACCTACTTATGCTATGGCAATACTAAATTACTGGTATTGTGTAAAATAACAAAGAAAATTTAATGATTTTTTGAGCTCCCTAAAGGATTCTGACAGAAAATTCAACCGAGAAATTTGCTTAATGACTTGAATCTCAAACATAAAGAAGGCGGAGCTAGCTCCGCCTTCTTTCCCCAAATCTTACCATGAACTTAACCTACTTATGCTATGGTTTTCCAAATGTATTTTAAGCCTTTTTAACCGAAAAAGCTTTTAGACGAATGCCCCTTTAATCGGTTGAAATACCC
>JANQOD010000253.1 GCA_028289745.1 Allomuricauda sp.
TCTTGGACCATGATGCCCCTGAGACCAATCAGAAAAAAGTGGCGTTGAAGCCCATCAACCGGTTTATTGCCCAAAAAGGCGAAGGGTATATTTTAGGGGATAATCCTAAAAATCACGATGTGCAAAGTGTGTTTTCAGCAGCACCTTTCAATAAAAATGGAAAAGAGGGCTACGTCTATATTGTCTTGGCAGGAGAAGATTATCTTATGACCCGGGAATCATTGCTCAACAGCTATTTTTTGCGACTGGGGCTACGGGGTTCTATTCTCACCCTGATTTTTGCCGCGCTTTTAGGAGTACTTTCCATCTGGTATCTGACCAAGAACCTTCGTAAAATAGTCTATGCGGCCAAACGTTTTCAACAAGGTGACCTCAACTACCGTATCGAGGATGCCAAAAAAACCGATTTGGCCGGGGTCGCCAAGACCTACAATGAAATGGCCGATACCATTTTGGCAGATGTTGAAAAAATCAAATCGCTCGAAAACCTGCGCCGTGAACTTATCGCCAACATCAGCCATGACCTTCGAACACCACTTTCCATTATACAAGGGTATATCGAGACCCTTCAAATGAAGGATGCCCAATTGAGTGCCAAAGAGCGGGAAGAATACCTGACCACCATCAATAAGAGCTGTGAACGCCTATCAAAACTTATCGCCCAGCTCTTTGAGTACTCAAAGCTCGAGGCCAACCAGATAGAACCCCAAAGAGAACCCTTTTTGATCACTGAATTGGCGCATGACATTTACAGAAATTACAAAGTCTTGGCTACGCAAAAAAATATTGATCTGCAATTGGAAATGGAAGAGGGTATTCCTTTAGTGTTTGCAGACATCTCGTTGGTCGAAAGGGCCATACAGAATTTAATGGACAACGCCCTGAAATTCACTCCCGAAAAGGGGAAAGTGATTGCCAAGATCATTCCAAAAGAAGCAAATGTTGAGATTGTCATCAAAGATTCGGGACCAGGTATAGCCAAGGCCAATCAGGCCTTGATCTTTGAGCGATATCGCCAAACCAAAACCGGACAAGAAAAAGAAGGTGCCGGTCTCGGACTTGCCATTGTCAAAAAAATCATGGAATTGCACAATGCCAGTATTAAGGTATGGAGCAAGCCAGATGAAGGTACTTCTTTTAGTTTTAGTCTGCCCGTTTATAGTGTTACATAATCGTTGCTCCTATTGATCATGTCAATCGGTATCGGGCAATTTCCGTATTTTTAGCAAAATACCTGCTATGATCGTTACCGATTCGCTTCTTGATTTTTTTCTCAAGACCCGAAAACACACTGAGAAAATATGCAAGCCCCTTGAAATCGAAGACTATGTGGTGCAACCTGTGGTCGATGTGAGTCCGCCGAAATGGCATCTGGGGCACACTACTTGGTTCTTTGAAGAGTTCATACTAAAGCCTTATGCCAAAGATTACAACGTCTTTCACGACGATTTTTCTTTTGTGTTCAACAGCTATTACGAAACTGTGGGCAAAAGGGTCATTCGGGCGAACCGTGGCAATCTGTCTCGCCCTTCGGTCAAAAAAGTGTATGAATATCGAGACTATGTGACCAGGGGCATTAAAAATCTCTTTCAAATCGATCAATCTCCCGAATTGTATGATTTATTGGAAATCGGCATCCACCATGAAAAGCAGCATCAAGAGCTTTTGTTGACCGATATCAAGTACATTCTGGGCAACAATCCGCTGCTTCCAGAGTATTCAGATGATTTTGAAGACCATCCCATAGAAAAGCATGAACGTGAATGGATCCCTATGGATGAAGGTGTCTATGAGATCGGATATAATTTAAAAGCATTTTGCTATGACAATGAATTGGGGCGGCATAAAGTCTATTTAGAACCCTATCAAATCGCCAATAAATTGGTCACCAATCAAGAGTATATTGAATTTTTAAAAGATGGCGGTTATCAACGATTTGACCTTTGGCATGCCGAAGGGTGGGATTGGGTGAAGGCGAACAACATCAATTCTCCCCTGTATTGGCACAAGGTTGGGGATGAATGGTACCATTACACGGCAAAAGGGCTACAAGAAGTTTCAACAAACGCTCCGATCACCCACATATCATATTACGAAGCCTTTGCATATGCCCAATGGAAAGGTTTGCGATTGCCCACCGAGTTTGAATGGGAGGCGGCCCAACAGTTTTTTCCATGGGGCAAACGGTGGGAGTGGACAGAGAGCGCTTACCTACCCTATCCCAATTATAGAAAAGTCGAAGGTGCCCTAGGGGAGTATAACGGTAAGTTCATGGCCAACCAAAAGGTGTTGCGGGGTGGTTCTGTGGCCACGCCCGAGAAACATACACGACCCACCTATCGAAACTTTTTTCATCCTCAATTACGCTGGCAATTCACCGGATTAAGGTTAGCGCAATAATCACGACAAACCATCTATGCAAGAAAAAACAGCTACGGTTTTGAACACTGATTTTGCCCAAGAAGTACGGGAGGGATTGACCGATTACCCTAAACATTTATCCTCAAAATATTTTTACGATGAAGTGGGTGACAAATTGTTTCAAGACATCATGGCAATGCCCGAGTACTACCTAACCGATTATGAGTTCAACATCTTAGAGACCCATAAAGAGGATATCTCAAAACTCTTTATGGGCAAAGGCGACACCTTCAGCCTATTTGAATTGGGAGCCGGCGATGGTAAAAAAACCAAGATCTTACTGCGGGATTTGGCTAAAAAAGGGGCCGATTTTGACTACCGCCCCATTGATATCAGTCAAAATGCACTAGACCAACTGGAAGCCTCGGTGTCTTCAGAAATTCCAGAAGTGCCCATCAATACACTTCAGGGCACCTATTTTGAGACCTTGGTTGATATTGCCCTGCAAAACGGTAAACGTAAGATCATTTTGTTTCTTGGTTCGAATATCGGAAACCTTCTGCATCCTCAGGCAGTGGAGTTTTTAAAGAACATTCGTGATATCTTGAACGATGATGACCTTGTTTTCATGGGCTTCGACCAAAAAAAGCATCCCCAGAAAATATTGGATGCCTACAACGACAAAACCGGTATCACTGAAACCTTCAACAAAAACATATTGGCAAGGATCAACAAAGAGTTGGGGGGC
>JANQOD010000157.1 GCA_028289745.1 Allomuricauda sp.
TTTAGGCTGCGACGAGTGGTGCAAAGGCTATTGGTTCATTTGGGTATACGAAAAGATCCCTATGACAACTTTTCGACTTTGATAGCGCTGCACAAAAAGTTTCTAGGGAAGACGATGTTCTTTTTTCAGTTCGCCGACTATTCGACCCACGACAAGAACATTTCGCCCAACAACAATAAATTCAGGCACTTGATAAAGGCAATTGCAGATTATAGCGTGGTGGCCCTGAGCACATCTTTTCATGCGGGTAACAAAATAGAGCTCTTAAGAAAAGAGAAAAATAGAATGGCCCAATTGATCAATAGACCCATAAAATATTCAAGGCTACGTTATAATAAGGTCAACATTCCCACAACTTACCGAACTTTGAAAGAGGCCGAGTTCACCGATGATTTTAGTATGGGCTATACCCATGAGGTTGGCTTTCGTGCCGGCACCTGTACCCCTTTTTATTTTTACGATATCAATCTAGAAGAACAACAGCCACTTAAGGTGCATCCCTTTGCAGTACATGACTACGCCTTGACAAAGCACGGCAATATCGGTGAGGTACTTGAACGTGTTGACGTAATTTACAGATATGTCAAACAGGTAAAGGGGCAGTTCGTTACCGTCTTCTCCAATGAGCTCTTGGGTAGCAAGCAAAAGATCAAGTGGTTTGAACTGTACCAAAATTTCTTAAAACGATACTATGTTTAGGGGAGTGGTGACCGATGTTTTTTTTGACCTTGACCATACGCTGTGGGACTTTGAAAAAAACTCGGCACTTACCTTTAAGAGAATATTTGCCAAAAATGGAATAGATGTTTCACTTGAATCTTTTTTGGAAATGTACGTGCCGCTCAACTTGGCCTATTGGAAACTCTATAGAGAAGAAAAGGTCACCAAGGAAGAATTGCGATATCAACGTTTGAAAAAAGCTTTTGATGCCATAGAGTTTCCGACAAATAAGCCATTGATCGATAAACTTTCCGAAGAATATATTCTACACCTTTCTTCGTTTAACCATATATTTCCTGACACCAAAGAGGTACTTGAATACCTTATGCCCAATTATCGGCTTCATATCATAACCAACGGGTTTGAGGAAGTGCAGCACAAAAAGCTCCAAAATGCCGGTATTATGCATCATTTTGATGTTATCGTAAACTCTGAGATGGCCGGAGTGAAAAAACCCAATCCAAAAATTTTTGAACTGGCCTTAGAAAAAACAGGTGCTAGTGCTGAGAAAAGTTTAATGGTAGGTGATAGTCTCGAAGCCGATATTTTTGGAGCCCAAGCAGTTGGCTTTCACACTCTTCATTTTAACCCCACCCAAGATTTAAACCATGATTTTTGCAAAATCATTACCCGTCTGAACGAAATAAAAACCGTTTTATAGAGTTATAGTAGGGTACAGCGGGGGTCGATTGTTTACTTATAAAACTGTATTGTAAAATGAAAAGAATGGTTTATGGCGTTGGCCTGTTGCTATCGCTCATACTAGTATCGATTGCCTGTTCTGATGAACAGAACTTCGACCAATTCGATGACCTCAGCGTGACCCCCACACTGGCCACCAGCATTTTTTATCTTGAATCGGATGAAGAGACCATAAATCTTGCCGGTAGTGGCAATTTTTATTCAGAAGTCTTCACTTTTGAGGCCTTCAACGAAGAGTTCGTTGCCGAAAGAATGTTAGATGGTACTATCACTTATCAAGTTGAGAATACCACAAGCAAAGAAATCGATATCACCATTGAATTTCTTGATGCAGGGGGCAACGTACTTGACACAGAAGCCTTTACAATCGAAGAGGATCCAGCACCATTGCTAGAGCGACAGATTGCTTATGGCAACGGTGGCAGAAGTCTTGATATTCTCAGAAATACCACCAATATGAGGGTAGGGGGTACAAACCGAGGTGATGGCAGCAGTACTTCGTCACAGCCTAATCCGAAAATCATACTTAAATCGAGTGCTGAATTTAGGTTTCGTTTGAGATGAAAAGATGGCAACTCTTGATTCTGACCTCTTCATTGGGGATAGGTGTACTTTATGCACAAAACAAGCAGTTGCTCTATGATTTTTATGAGATTCCACAATCTTTAATGGTCAACCCTGGGGTGAAGACACCTTACAAATGGCACGCGGGGATCCCTCTTGTATCGGGTATAGGCTTTCAAGCCGGTACCAGTGGTATTACCGTGAATGACCTCTTTGCCAACGATGGCGTCGATTTTACCACTAAGGTCAGGGATCGGGCCGTATATGGTATGGGCCCCCGAGACGAGTTCAGCGGTAGTGGGCAGATAGAGGTATTCTATGGTGGTTTCAGAAGTGCAAACCGACCTGATGATTATTATTCTTTTGGAATGTACGGCGAGGGCTATTCGAGTATTTTTTGGCCTAAAGATCTAGCCATTTTAGGTTTCGAAGGCAATGCCAATAATTTGAATAGAAGGTTTGATTTCAGCCATTTGGCTTTACAGGGAGAAGCAGTGAACGTCTTTCATTTTGGGGTAAACCGGAAAATGAACGATAAATTGGATCTTGGTATCAGGGCAAAACTCTATTCCAGTGTTTTTGAATTCAGATCAAAACGAAATTCGGGCTATTTTGTAACCACCCAAGGTGACAACAATATTTTAGAGAACACCTTGGTGGCCGAACTCGAGTTGCAGACTTCTGGCGTTAAGGAGTTCATCGATATACTTGATGATACGGGCGCCACGGGTGCCGACCTTCAACAATGGCTTTTGGGGCGCTCTTTCTTTGGAGGTAATTTGGGCATTGGGGCAGATTTTGGTTTTACTTACCAGTTGAACCAAAACACCTTTTTGACCGGTAGTATCTTAGATTTAGGTTTTATCTACCACACCAACGGACTCGAAAACTATACCCTAAACGGTGCGGTGAGCAATGAGGGCATTGAGATTTTATTGCCTGAAGACCTTTTTGATACGACTACCGATATTTGGCAAGAACTGGTCGATGAGATAGAGCGGTTGGTGCCTTTTGAGACAAACCAGAACAGTTTCATATCACTGCGTCCAATAAAATTGAATGCCTCTGTACGCCATAATTTTGGAAGTATTGGGAAAGGGGCAAGAGGTTCATCTAACTTTGATCATTGTAGTTGTAAACCAGGTAACAGCGCACTGCGTACAAGCAATCTCGATTATAGAAGTGCCATGGGCGCACATTTGTTCATGATTCACCGACCTAAGGGACCACAAGCTGCCCTGACCGCTTTTTTTCAGCATAGATTTGGCAATCTGCTCGCCCTGAAGACCACCTATACCTTAGATAAATACTCATTTACCAATATTGGCCTAGGACTTAATCTACAAGCTGGTCCGGTTAACTTCTACGTATTGGCCGATAATTTGCTGGGCTATGGCAATATCGCTGACAGCCATTACGCATCTTTTCAATTCGGATTTAATATCATATCTTGGAACGATAATTGATTATCGTTTCAATATGAGGAGCATCTTAATAGTTTTGGCGATTTTTTTAGGAGGATATCTTGTTGGGAACGCCCAATTTGATAATTACAAATATATCGTTGTTCCTAAAAGGTTTGATGGGTTCAAAAAAGAAAATCAGTATGGTACAAGTACCTTGGTAAAGTATCTTTTGACCCAACAGGGTTTTAACACGGTATATGATGATTTTGAGGAGTTAAAAACTAATCCATGCTTGGGGGCCTGGGTGCGATTGCAAGACGATTCTAGTTTGTTTTCGACCAAGACTACCTTGTTTTTTGAAGATTGCCATGGCAGTTCTATTTTCGAAACCGCTGAAGGAAGAAGTAAGATCAAACAGTACAAAGCTTCATATGGGGAGGCCATTCGAGAAGCTTTTTTTTCACTGGGCGGTCTAAGCCACAATTATGTTTCAAAAGAAGCAGCGGAAAAAAAGGAAGAAACAGTCACCCTGAATTTCAAAAATGATGTGAAAAGCTTACATGATGATAATCACGTGGCTGAAAAAACAACAACCATCGTTGGGCAAAAAACTACCTCTGAAGAACGGCCGTACAAGGCTTTGGAACCAAAAGAATCCGATCGGGCAAAAGCTGTACCACCAAAGAAGAATGCGCTGCGCAGCGAAGCGACAAACGTTGAGGTCTTATATGCGCAGCCGATTGAAAAGGGCTATCAGCTGGTCGATACGACGCCATCGGTAAGATATAAACTTCAGGAAACTTCTGTGCCGAACGTATATCTGGTAGTAGGCGATGATAAAAATGGCATCGTTTTTCAAAAAGAAGGGAAGTGGTTCTTGCAATACGAAGATGACGACAAAAATGTGATGAAAGAGCTCAACATCAAGTTTTAGAAGTTATACTTGTCTTTCCAACGCTTTTTTAAAAATTCGCGAAAGGCATTCTCCCTGACATTGTTTCCTGGTTTATAGAAAGTGGTTCCTGAAATTTCATCGGGCAAAAACTCCAAATCCACAAAATTGTTTTCGAAATCATGTGCATAGGCATACTCTTTGCCATAGCCTAGATCCTTCATCAGTTTGGTAGGCGCGTTTCTGATGGCCATGGGTACTGGCAAATCACCGGTTTCATTTACTTTTTGTTGGGCCTTGCCTATGGCCAGATAACTAGCGTTGCTCTTGGGTGAGCTCGCCAAATAGGTGGCACATTGGCTTAAAATGATCCGTGCTTCTGGGTATCCGATTACGTTCACTGCCTGAAAGGCCGCATTGGCCAAGACCAAGGCGGTCGGATTTGCGTTTCCAATATCCTCTGAGGCCAATATGACCATTCTACGTGCGATGAATTTCACATCTTCACCACCTTCGATCATACGGGCCAACCAATAAACAGCGGCATTGGGGTCACTCCCACGTACTGATTTGATGAAAGCCGATATGATATCATAGTGTTGCTCGCCGGTTTTGTCGTATAGTACGGTATTTTTCTGAACTTTTTGTTGTACCAAATCATTGGTAATGGTCACGTTATCGCCTTCTTCAGAATTGATGATCAGCTCGAAGATGTTGAGTAATTTTCGCCCGTCGCCACCTGAAAGTCTTAACAAGGCCTCGGTTTGCTTCAAATTGATTTTTTTTGATTTCAGCACTTCATCTTCTTGCATGGCACGGGCCAAAAGGGCCTCAAGATCTTCTTTTTCAAATGAGTTGAGCACATAGACCTGACAGCGTGACAATAGGGCAGGAATGACCTCAAAACTGGGATTTTCGGTAGTGGCCCCGATTAAGGTCACCCAGCCTTTTTCTACGGCCCCTAATAGAGAATCTTGCTGCGATTTGCTGAAACGGTGTATCTCATCGATGAAAAGAATAGGATTTTTGGCCGTGAACAGTCCACCGCTTTGCTTTGCCTTTTCGATGACTTCCCTTACATCTTTGACCCCGCTGCTAATGGCACTCAGGGTATAGAACGGGCGACCGCTTTCATTGGCGATGATTTGCGCCAAGGTGGTCTTTCCCGTGCCTGGAGGTCCCCAAAAAATCAGGGAAGGAACCATGCCTTTCTTGACTTGGGGGTACAAAGCACCGTTTTTGCCCACTAGGTGTTGCTGACTTACAAAGCCATCTAGGGTTTTGGGCCTGATTCTTTCGGCAAGGGGCTCGATCATACCATAAAAATAGGGCAAGTGCATGACAATTTGTGCTATTTTATAATTTTGGGTGTTAAATTGCATAGGATAGACCATGGGCGAATCACATCATTTTCGTTTCTCTAATTCGGTCCTTATGGCACCGATGTTGGCCATTTTGCTGATTTGGACGGTTTTTTGGGTCGAAGTACGCTTTGGGGTCAATTTCAATGACTTTGGGGTTTATCCAAGAACACTAAAAGGTCTCAGGGGCATTTTGTTCAGTCCGTTCATTCACGGTTCGGTCGAACATTTGTATAACAATACCATTCCCCTGATACTTTTGTTGGCCGCTCTGTTCTATTTTTATAAGAGGAACGCCATGGTAGTGCTGTTGGTTGGATTTTTTCTTTCAGGGTCTCTTACCTGGATGATCGGCAGACCCTCATACCACATAGGCGCCAGTGGAATTATCTACGTTTTGGCCAGCTTTGTTTTTTTTAAGGGAGTGGTTGCCAAGCATTATCGTTTGATAGCCCTGTCATTGGCCGTTGTCTTTATTTATGGGGGAATGTTGTGGTACATTTTTCCCATTAAGGATGGTATTTCTTGGGAGGGGCACCTTTCGGGTTTTCTAGCAGGACTCTTCTTGGCCTTTGTTTTGAAATCTGACCTTCCGAAAGAGAAAAAATTTGCATGGCAAAGAGAAGATTACAACGAAGAGGAAGATGAGTTTATGAAGCATTTTGACGAAGAAGGAAATTTTATTGAGAACAGGGAAGAGGCCGTTGAAGAAAACGTTTCAATCAAATATCATTACAAAAAAGAAAAAGGCTAGACCATTCGCTGTCTGACCACCTCATAAAGAAACACCCCACAGGCCACGGAAACATTCAACGATCCAATATCACCCAACATGGGCAGTTTTGCAGAATGGTCGGCCAATTTTAGCAATGAGGGTGAAATGCCCCTGCCTTCTGAGCCCATGATGATCGCACAAGGTGTGTTGAACGAAACATCGTAGATGGAGTTTTCGGTCTTTTCGGTTGCAGCGATTATTTCGACACCAGATGATTGTAGGTAAAAAATAGCATCCTTTAGGTGATCAACCTTGGTTATGGGTATTTTAAAGGCAGCTCCTGCCGAGGTTTTGACCGTATCGTCATTAATGGGGGCCGAACCGGTTTTGGGTACCACAATGGCATCGACGCCACAACATTCAGCAGTTCTGATAATGGCTCCGAAATTTCGAACGTCAGATAGCCTGTCCAGCAAAAGAAAAAAGGGCAAATCTTTGGTTTTCAGTACATGTTCCACCACTTCTTCAAAATTTTTGAATACTATCGGAGAAACAAGCGCCACTACACCCTGATGATTGTTTTTGGTGAGCTTGTTCAGCTTTTCAATCGGCACATAAGATGAAACCAATCCTTTTTTTCGAACCAAGGTCTCGACCTTTTTGAACAAATCACCTTTCAGACCTTTTTGAAGATATACCCTGTGGATCGGTTTGTTAGAGCCAACAGCTTCAAAGACTGCTCGAAGACCATAGATTTGGTTACCAGTATGCATGGCATAAAGCTATGAAATAAAAAGACCATCTCTGTGCAGAGATGGTCTTTTTGGCATTATGAACCTTTGACCTTGGCTTAATCTTCAAAGGACCATAAGTCTACATCGAGCAGATGGCCACCTTGTGCGGCGATGGCGGCTTCATAAGCTGCTGTATTTGATAGTCGTTCTGAATCAGGATACAGAAATCTTCTCGGAACAACGCCACTTGGGTTACTACCATTGACCCCTTCAGAATTGGGTGTGATGGCAGGAAAACCGGTTCTTCTAAAATCATTCCAAGCTTGTGTCGGATTTGAACCGTACATCGCTTTATATTTTTCAACGATGATGGTTTCAAGATCAGAACCAGTGACCGTGGCCAAATAGGTGTCAATGTCAGCATCTGCTATTCCCAAATACTGCATGTTTGACCTTATTGCTTCTTCTAAAGCAGGTACAGGATTACCTCCAGTTCTCGAAAGTGCTTCCGCCTCTATAAACTTCAATTCCCAAAAAGAAATAAGAGGTGATGGAGAATCAAACTGTGCCCAGAACAATTCTGGGTTGTTATTTTGAAAATAGAGTTGATCGCCATCAACATTCGGAGTCATGTATTTCAACTTTCTTGGATCACCGTCCGTAAGACTGTCAAAAAACGGGTCTATAATAAGGGTATTTGGTCTTTGAACACCGAAAAGTGCCAATGGATGGGCACCATTCGTGGTATTCTCAAATATAAAGAACGGAGCGGAACCATTGCTGGAGAATGCATCAGCCAATTCCGCCAATGCTTTTGTTGAAGCATTCGCATCCCTTTTGCTCAATTGCATATAAAAGCGGGCTTTCAGGGCATGGGCAGTAGCTATCCAATCTGCTTCCACCAAATCACCTAGGGGCCCTTGCGGGTCAGCTTGGTTGAAATCGCTTATAGCATCATCCAATAGTTGCTGTATCGTATTGTAGATTTCTTGTTGTGAATCATAGCCCGGAGCCAGATTATCTGCACCCTGAAATGCTTCACTGTAAGGAATATCTCCCCAAAAGTTGGTTGCTATGCCCAAATTTACCGCCAAGTAAATTCTGGCAAGACCCCTGGTATGGGGAACGTCTCCTTGGGCCGTCGCCCTTTCGATCATATCAACACAATCTCTCATGGATCCGGTGTACAGACCAAATTCCCAAAAATTGGCAAGTGTGCCTTCATCGACCGCATATTGCGTAAATGCTACCTGCTGTGCGTCAAAACCAACGAACTGCTGCATAAAGATACCTGCCAATCGTCCCGCACCTGAAACAAGGTTTCTATGGGTTTGTGTCTGCATTGTTGGCGTAATGGCCACAAGGCTGACATTTTCACCGCCGGGGCGTCCTGGGTCCAAGTTTGTATCGCCAAAATCATCGCAACCGGCGATAAAAGCGATAAACACTAAAATCAAAGATATATTAAAGTACTTTTTCATGTTTTTTTTGTTAAAATGTTACTCTTAGGGCAACAGAATAGCTCTCGGTTAAAGGTTGGTTGAAATAATCAAGACCAATACCGTTCGAGTCTCCTGTAAGGTTGGTTTCTGGGTCAATTCCTGGATAATCGGTCTCTACCCAAATATTTCTACCCGCAAGCGTCAACGAAGCATCACTGATACCAATTTGTTCAGTGAATTTTCGGGGTAATGCATATGTCAAGGCCAATTCTCTGAGCTTCATGAACGTACCATCAAAAACATAATCTTCAGCAACACCGCCGAAACCATAGCGAATCCATCTATTGGCACCTAGGCCGCCTGCTGGGTCAGCATAGGCAACAGCTGTTGTATTGGGCTGTCCGTCTGATTGTCGAACACCTTGAACGACGTACGTGCCTTCCCTTAGATCTCCAGTGGTTTTTGATACACCGAAGTAGTCCAATATACCACAGGTTCCGCACCATACATCACCGCCATCACGATAATCTATCAATGCGGTAAGGGTTAGGTTTTTATAGGTTATCGTGTTGCGAACTCCCAAAGTAAAATTAGGAATTGGGTCACCGATCACACCATTCGTGGGGTCGGCAATTGCAAGTCCGTTATCATCGACCAATTGATTCCCATTTTCATCCCTTAGCCAACGATTGCCGAAAATAGCACCGTAAGACTCACCGGGCACAGCTCTTGAAGAAGTGGAGGTAAAGCCATTTAACAATATGGGCTCTATACCTTCTACCAGTTCTTCCACTACGTTATCAAACTGGGTGTAGTTCAAATTGATGTCCCAGTTGAAGTTTTCAGATTTGATGGGCGTGATGTTCGCCGTGATTTCTATACCATCGTTCGAGATTACCCCAGCATTGATCACCCTATTGGTAAAACCTGTTGTCGCTGGTTGGGTAATCGGAATGATTTGGTCTCTGGTTTCTTTATCATAATAGGCGATATCAAGTGTAAGCCGATTATCGAAAAAGCGAAATTCAGCACCAATCTCAAACTCAGTGGTTTCTTCAGGCTTTATTTCATCATTTCCAAGTTGTGATGATCTTTCAAAAGCTACATTTCCAAACAGTGGGAATTGATTGGCAGAGATGAATCCATCACCGCCTGCCGATCCGGTACCGTAATATGTTTCAGTTGAAAAAATCGGGGCATCGTTACCTGTTCTACCCCAAGACCCCCTGAGCTTACCATAATTGAACCAAGAACTGGTATCAAAGAGTTCAGAAAACACAAAACTACCACCAAAACTATAGCTTTGGAAACTATTGTTGTCTTGTGGTAAGGTCGAAGACCAGTCATTTCTCAAAGCGGCATTCAAGAATAGGGTATTGTTATATCCTAATGTCGCTTGAGATAGTACAGCTCGCAACTCTCTTTGTTGATATAATTCTTGATTGACTTGTGATGCCGTATTGGAAACATGGAAGAACCCAGGTATGGTAAGACCAAAACCATCTGTTCTTCTAATCACTCTTCTATTTCTATAATGGTCGAAACCAGTGGTGAAACCTAAATTCCATTTGTCGCTTAGATCTTTATTTATGATAAATAAGAGCTGACTGGTGATATCTTCATTGGTTTCATCCCTATCGGTCATGTTACCATTGGCATCATCTGCAGAACCCACATCGATTCCTAATTTTCTGCTATCATTGAACCAATCGTAGCCATACATACCTTTTATGGTCAACCAATCGGTTACTTGCCAATTGACCTGAAGGTTACCTATGAACCTGTTGACATCATCAAAAGAAGGGTTACGGGATACGGTCCAGTAAGGGTTATCATAAATACCGGCCCTATAGCTTCTTTGTGAACCATCTGGAACAACATAAGCACTTGGATCATTTGCCGCGGCGCTGCCTGTGAGCCCATTACCGTTATCGAAAGTTGGTGTTGTTCTCAAGAGCCCCAACATGATACCAGAAATATTAGATCCTCTTTGCACCCTTCGACCTCCAGAATTGATCCATGTGCCACTGGCAAAAAGATTGATATCATCTGTCAAATCAGCTGATATATTTGAGCGGAAAGAAGTTCTTCCAAATTTTTCCGTTGGAGAAATACCGGTCTGTTCCATTTTCCCACCCGAAACAAAATACTTGATTTTATCTGTTCCACCACTGATGGAAACATTTACATCAGACAAAATACCCGTCTTGAAAAAAGTACTGTTGTCATAGGCTCTTGCCGGCGTTCCGTTTCCAGTGCCCCGGGGTACCAAACGCCCATCATTGTCATAGGGATAGGCAGAGCCATCAAATTCAAGATCGGCGATGGCAGGCCCCCAACTGAACCCTTCAAATGTATCAGGTCCTCTCCAAGTAAGTGCGCCTCCGACAGGCCTACCCTGGGCATACTCTTTTTGCAATGCGGGCAAACGGTTGACCTGGGTAAAGGCTATGTTCGATGTAACGGTTATTTTCGGTTTTCCGAGTTTACCTGATTTGGTCGTAATCAAAATCACACCGTTTGCAGCTCGAAGGCCGTACAGTGTTTGGGCGGCTACCCCTTTAAGGATACTTATCGAAGCTATGTCATTTTGATTGATGTCGATTGCCCTGTTCGAGTTATCGGTTCCTCCCACACCATTGAGCGAAGAACTATCATCGACCGGCACACCATCAATTACATACAACGGGCTGTTGTTTCTAGTCACCGATGTACTACCTCTTACCCGAATGTTCGCTGACGCACCTACCGAACCAGAAGAAGTGGTAACCTGAACACCTGCAGCTTTTGAGGCCAATGCACTTGCGATGTTTACCTCATTGGTATTCTCGAGTTCTTCGGCTTCAACGCCTTGAACGGCGTACGAAAGTTCCCTAGGCTTTGATTTTAGGCCAAGGGCGGTCACAACCACTTCTTCAAGTGCCTGTGCATCTTCCTCCATCTGCACATTGATTACGTTGCCCGCACCTACAGTGCGCCGTTCATTTTTTTGGCCGATGTAGGTAAATAAAAGTGTTTGGCCGGGGCTTGCGGAAACAGCGTAATTTCCGTCAAAATCTGTTTGCGTGCCGGTCGACGTTCCTTCAACGACGATGTTTACACCAGGCAGTGGCAGTCCATTTTGGTCGGTCACCGTACCTGTAATCGTCTTGTCTTGCGCAAAGGAAATATGCACAAAGAACGCCAATAGCAGCGTTAACAATCCATTAAGTTTTGTTCTCATTTTAAGATTATTTGAATTAGCTAGGGGCTAAAATCATAATTTCATGTTAATAATCCAAACTTATTTTAATAAAATTTTAAGGGGGGCTTTATAATTAGAGGGGTGATAGGTTTTCGGAAGTTTATTGGAATCAATTCAAAGGATATTGTTTTTTGTTTTCCATCAACCACAACACAAGTAGTTCTCGATCTTGAAGCGCCTATTTATTCAAGATAGGGTTGTTTTATCTGTTTAGATGGTGTGCGTTTATTTGATGGCTATGTGCTTTAATATATAAGGTATAGGGTGTTAATTTGTAACTAAAAAGTCTTTGAGTTGGGAAAATTGTTTTTTCCCTATTTGAATTATTCTTAAATATCACTACATTTGCAGCCCTCAAAATGAGGGTTTTTTATTTTAACAAGAGAATTTAATGCCAACAATTTCACAATTAG